>JBGQGN010000111.1:0-9163 GCA_041497395.1 Methylomirabilia bacterium | reverse complement strand
GTGCCCGTCACGCTGCTCGAGACCAACGCCTGCAGTCCGCTGGCGACCAACGCGATCGCCGGCAACATCTGGGACAACTTCTCCTCCCAGTCGTACAAGGACCTTCCGTCGGTCGGGACCATCACGGTGCACGATCCGTTCACCGGCCAGCCGCGGCCCTACCAGATGCCCGCCGGCGGCCGTGGCTACACGCGTCCGGCTTCGCTCGCCAGCGTCTGGTCGACGGCGCCCTTCCTCCAGAACAACAGCCTGGGGAAGTTCGAATGGAGTCCCTCGGTCGAGGCGCGCATGCGATCGTTCCAGGACTCCATTGAGAAGCTGCTCTGGCCGGAACGGCGACCCAGGGACCCGGTGCTCGGAGACAAGGTGCCCGGAATCATCGACCGGACGACGGAGCGGAGCGAGCTCCGGGTGGCGGCGGGCTACCTCCCAGACCAGCTCCAGCCGTTGCTTGGCCCGCTGAATCGATACGCTCCCTGGCTCTTCGGGGGCGGCGGCGTGAAGATCGGCCCCATTCCGGCGGGCACGCCGGTGAACTTGATGGCCAACCTCGACCTGATGCCGGACGGCGCCGACCTGGCCGGGCGCGCCGAGCACGTGCGGAAGCTGCTCCCCCTCTTGCACGAGCTCCTGCGGGACCTGAAGAAGGTCGGCGACTCGGCGAGCGACGAGGAGCTGCGCCGGGCCTTCGCGCCGCTGGCGCCCCGGCTGCTGTCCATGAGCAAGTGCCCGGACTTCGTGGTTGATCGCGGCCACTACTTCGGGACGAGCGCGTTCAAGGAAGAGCCTGGGCTGAGCGACGAGGACAAGCGCGCCTTGATCGAGTTCCTCAAGACCTTCTAGGGCGGCCCCGCCCCATGGACCCGAACGCTTCCCGCTCCGCGGATTGCGAGTACGTCGTGGTCGGCTCGGGCGCTGGCGGCGGGACCTTGGCCGCCCGGCTCGCCGAGTCCGGGCGCACCGTCGTGCTGCTCGAGGCCGGCGGCGACCCGCGCCGGCTGGTCGGAGGGGATCCCACGGATCCGGAAGGCAACCGTCTCCCCGACGCCTACGACGTCCCGGCCTTTCACGCCTTCGCCTCCGAGAACGACGCGCTGGCGTGGAGCTTCTTCGTCCGGCACTACGAGAGCGCCACGCGGCAGCGTGCGGACCCGAAGTACCGGGAGACCTGGGACGACCGGAAGGTCGACGGGGTGCTGTATCCGCGCGCGGCGACCCTGGGCGGCTGCACCGCGCACAACGCGCTGATCTTCCTCTACCCGCACGACGCCGACTGGGACGGCATCGCCGCGCTCACCGGTGACCGCTCGTGGAGCGCCCGGAACATGCGCCGGTATTTCCAGCGGCTGGAGAACTGCCGGCATCGTCTCGTGTACCGCTGGCTTGCCAGGCTCGGTCTCGATCCCACGCACCACGGCTGGGCGGGCTGGCTCCACACCCAGCGGGCGGACATCCGGCCCATCTTCCGCGACCGGGCGCTGGCCAAGGTGATGAAGAAGTCCGCGCGCCGGGCGCTTCGCGAGGTCGCGCCGCCGATCACCCGCCTGTGGTGGCTGCTCCAGGGCAAGGCCGATCCGAACGACTGGCGCCTGGTGCGGCAGAACGCCGTGGGTATCGGCTACCTTCCTCTCACCACGCGCGACCACGCGCGGACGGGGTCGCGGGAGCGGGTCCTCGACGTCGCTCGGCGGCATCCAGACCGCCTGCGCGTCGAGCTCGACGCGCTCGCGACCCGCGTGCTGCTCGACGCGGAGAACCGGGCGGTCGGCGTGGAGTACCTCTCCGGTGAGCGGCTCTACCGGGCGCACCGTCACCCCAGCGGCGCCGCCGGCGAGCGGCGGAAGATCCGCGCCTCGATGGAGGTCATCCTGGCCGGCGGGGCCTTCAATACGCCGCAGCTCCTGATGCTGTCCGGGATCGGGCCGCGCGAGGGACTGGAGCGCCACGGCATCGGGGTCCGCGTGGAGCTCCCCGGCGTGGGCCGGAACCTCCAGGATCGCTACGAGATCGGCGTGGTGAGCCGGATGGCCTTCGAGCACTGGAAGGTCCTCGAGGGGGCCCGGTTCGCGGGGGGCGATCCTCAGCACCGGGAGTGGGCGAACCGGCGACGAGGGGTGTACGCGAGCAACGGCGCGATCCTCGGGGTGAGCGCGCGTTCCGCGCCGGAGCGCATCCTCCCGGACCTCTATTGCTTCGGCCTGCTGGCGAAGTTCGAGGGCTACTTCCCCGGATACTCCAAGCCCATCGCCGAGCGCCTCGACTACCTCACGTGGGCGATCCTCAAGGGCCACACCGGCAACCGCGCGGGGGAGGTGACCCTCCGCTCGTCCGACCCGCGGGAGCCGCCGCACGTCAACTTCCGCTACTTCGAGGAGGGCAGCGACCCGGCGGGCGAGGATCTGGACTCGGTCGTCGCGGGCATCAAGCTCGTCCGGCGCATCAATGCCGGGCTCCGGCGGGACGGGCTCATCGCCGAGGAGGAGCGGCCCGGCGAGCACGTGCGGTCCGACGCCGAGCTTCGCGACTTCGTGCGTGCCCATGCCTGGGGCCATCACGCGTCCTGCACGTGCGCGATCGGGCCGCGGGAGCGCGGCGGCGTGCTGACCACCGACTTCCGCGTGCACGGCACCCGCGGCCTGCGCGTGGTCGACGCCTCGGTCTTCCCCCGGATCCCGGGCTTCTTTCCCGTCAGCGCGGTCTACATGGTCGCCGAGAAGGCGGCCGACGACATCCTCACCGCGGCGGGCTGCTGACGGCCCGTCACCGGTTCCCCAGTCAGAGAGGAGGCCACTGACATGGCGTACGACGTGCCCCAGCTCCTGACGATGTCCCAGAAGGAGCTCGACGAGCTGTTCACCAAGAGCGCTCCGGGTGACGTCCCCGACGGTGAGGCGCAGGGCACCGCGATCGTCGCCCCGGGCACGACCTACGGCGCGGATCTCGCCACGCTCATCAACCACTTCGCGTGGCAGGGCAAGGTCTTCGATGCGAAGAAGGGTCTGCTCAAGAACCGGATCCTGCCGTTCGGGTTCAACGCCATCATCGCCAGGATCTACAAGGCGCCGAGCTGGCTGGACGGCAAGGAGTGCATCGTCCTCGACTACTCGGACACCTCGCTCGTCGCGCAGTGGATTCGCGACGAGATTCGCCAGATCGGGCCCGGCCTCTACCTGGGGAAGGTCTACTGGAGCCACAAACGCCTCATGGATTTTGCCCTGAGGTTCTGATCGACTCGTGACACCGCAATCCAGCTTCGCGGTGGTGGCGGCGCTCGAGACGGGGCGCCAGGACGACCTGCGGGCCTTGCTCGCCTCCATGAACCGCCGTCCGGGCGTGGTCGATCCGGAGAACGGCCTCGTCCCGTTTGGCCGATTCGAGCGGCTGCACTTCGCCCGCTTCGTCGTGCTCGAGGACCGGGCCGCGGGTGACATCGCCGCGCACGGAGTGACCCCGCCCCGCCGTCCCCTTTCCCTGGCCTTCGTGGGGGACTGCGACGGGCCGGCGAAGGACTTCCTCGCCGACCTCGCCCAGCGCGCCGGGCCGGGGCTGCGCCGGATCTTCGCGCACTGTCGAGGATTCCCCGTGACAGGCGACCTGCTCGAGTGGATGACGGCCCACGACCAGCCGGCAGCCACGCACTACGTGAACTGGGTGGGGCGGACGGTGCGGCAGGTCCGGGAGGAAAGCGCGCTGCGGCAGGCTCTCGAAGCGTATCTCGATGCGAACGCTCGAGCCCTCGGCACCCGGGCGCCGGCGCAGGTCTGCGACGATCTGCGCGCCTTCGTCGCTCGGGAGCGCCAGGCCGGGCGCCTCACCCTGACGCCGCCCGAGCCGACCCCGCTCGGCTGGCGGGTCCGGAAGCTCCTGCATCTGGTCGGCGTGCCGATCGTCCTGCTCCTCGCCTCGCCGCTCCTGCTCCTGTACTTGCCGGTCTTCGCGATCCTGCTTCGCCGGCGGGAGCGGTCGGACCCGGAGATCGCGCCACGGCCGGACGCCGAGCACGTGAGGCGCCTGGCCGACCTGGAGGACCACGACGTCACGAACCAGTTCAGCGCCATGGGCACCCTGAAGCCCGGCTGGTTTCGCCGGACGACCCTGGTCTTCGTGCTCTGGATCGTGGCCTACACGACACGCCACGTCTACACGCGGGGGTTCCTCGCGCGCGTCAGCACCATCCACTTCGCCCGCTGGACCTTCCTGGACGACAAGCAGCGGCTCCTGTTCGCCAGCAACTACGACGGCAGCCTGGAAAGCTACATGGACGACTTCATCAACAAGGTCGCGTTCGGCCTGAACGTCGTGTTCACCAACGGTGTGGGGTACCCGCGCACGCGGTGGCTCGTGCTCGGCGGTGCCAAGGACGAGCAGAAGTTCAAGTACTTCATCCGCCGGCACGAGCTGCCGACGGAAGTCTGGTACAACGCGCATCCCGGTCTCACGGCGGTCGAGCTGGAGCGGAACGGCCACATCCGCGCCGGCCTGGAGCAGCCGACGATGACGGACGCCGAGGCGCGCGAGTGGTTGCGGCTGCTCTGATGGAGGTCCGACGATGACGTCCTCCGTGGTCGACCATGACGACGTGCAGGGACTCGTGCGCTACGGCTACGCGCACATGACCGAGGCGCGCTTTCTCCTCCTCCGGGTGGTGGATCCCGGCGCGGCCCGCGCGTGGCTGCGCGCGGCGCCGATCACGACGGCGACCCGGACGGTGCCCCGGCCTAGGACGGCGCTCCAGGTGGCGCTCACACGCGAGGGGCTCCAGGCGCTGGGGGTGCCGGCCGGGATCCTCCAGGGCTTTTCCGCCGAGTTCCTCTCGGGCATGGCGGGCGAGGAGAGCCGTTCCCGCCGGCTGGGGGATTCCGGCGCCAGCAGCCCGTCCGGCTGGCAGTGGGGCGGCCCGGGCAAGGTTCCCCATCTGCTGGTCCTGCTCTATGCCGAGCGGGGGCAGCTCGAGCCATGGACAGGGGCGGTCACGCGTGATCCCTGGCATGCCGCGTTCCAGGTGCTTCCCAGTCCGCTCCCGGCGCTGCTGGACGGCGTGGAGCCGTTCGGGTTCGTCGACGGCATCAGCCAGCCGGTGCTGGACTGGGAAGGGAGCCGGGCCATCGACGGCAGTGACCTGCTCGAGTACGGCAACGTCCTGTCGCTCGGCGAGGTCCTGCTCGGCTACCCGAACGAGTACGGGAAGTACACTGACCGCCCGCTGGTCGATCGGCAGGACGATCGCGGAGCCGGGCTCCCCCCGGCCGACGACGCTCCCGAGCTGCGCGATCTGGGCCGCAACGGGAGCTACCTCGTCGTCCGCCAGCTGCGCCAGGACGTTCCGGGCTTCTGGCAGTTCCTGCAGCGCCAAGCGAACGGAGATCCAGAGGCGGGGCGCGTGCTGGCCGAGGCGATGGTGGGGCGGGGGCTGGCGGGCGATCCGCTCCTCCAGGTCGGCGGCCGCCCGATTCCCGGCATCGACCCGCACGATCCTGACGAGATCCGCTACAACCAGTTCACGTTCGACTCCGATGTCCACGGCACGCGTTGCCCGCTCGGTGCCCACATCCGGCGCGCCAACCCGCGTAACGCCGACCTCCCGGGCGGCCCGGCCGGTCTCGTCGGCCGCCTGATCCGCACGCTCGGCTTCGGCCGGAAGAGCTTCCGGGAGGACGCGATCGCCTCCACCCGCTTCCACCGGATCTTGCGGCGTGGGCGGGAGTACGGCCCGGTGCCGCTGGTCGAGGCGGCGCGCCAGCATGGCGGTGTCGGGGACGGCGAGTGCGGGCTCTACTTCATGGGCCTCAACGCCAACATCGGACGCCAGTTCGAGTTCGTGCAGAGCGCCTGGATGATGGGCAGCAAGTTCGGCGGCCTCGCCGAGGAGAGCGACCCGCTCGTCGGAAGCCGGGAGCCCATTCCCGGGTGTCCCGTCACGAGCACCTTCTCGCTCCCGCGGGCCTCCGGGCTGCGGCGCCGCATCACCGGGCTCCCGCAGTTCGTCACGGTCAGGGGCGGGGCGTACTTCTTCCTGCCGGGTCTTCGCGCGCTGCGCTACCTCACCGGCTTCGGAGGCTGATATTCCGAGCGTGGCTCGGCCGGCTCGAACACCTCGTCCCCGGTCGGCTCGCGGTGCGGAGTGGCGTTCATCGACTGCCGGAGCCGGGACAGCTCGCCGTAGAGGCGGCGTCGCCCGCGGTTCTGGTTTCCGAGCGGGCGGTGGGCGGGGACACAGTGCCAGGGGTTGAAGGACAGGTTGTGGGCGAACGCGAGCTGCGCCGGCGTGTCGAACGTCTGCCGCGGGAGCCGGAGGGTGGCGACCGAAACCGGCCGCGACAGCCGCTCCGGCCAGCGCACGGATGCGTTCTCGACAGGCATGCGATGGGCGTCGGTCTGCACCTGCACGAGGAACTCGAACTCGACGTCCTGCCGCGCGAGGGTGGCCGCCATCGTCTCGCGGAGGTAGTGATCGGGGGGGCGGAGCGGCAGGCGCGGCACCCGGCTCCGGGTCCGCAGCCGGGGGCGCAACGAGTACTGCATGGCCCGGCCCTCGCCGAGGAGGTAGGGGACGCAGCCCCAGTACGCGGTCTCCAGCGGACTGGTCAGCGTCCGGGCCCACAGTCCCTGCATCACGCCGTCCAGGAGATGCGAGTCGAACGGGTTGATGAAGTAGAAGAGGGGCGTGCCCCTGAGGCTGGCTGCCTGCAGCTTTGCGTTTTCCCGGACGTCCGGCGTGGTGAAGGTGGGGGCGCTGATGCCGGTGAAGTCCTGGGTGAAGCGCTCGTCGTCGAGGAGCTTCGGCCCCGGCACGCCCATCAGCTTGGCGCTGATGCTCACGACCCCCACCTCCTCGATGTCGGGCGGGCTGGCGGGTCCGGGACCGGCGAACCGCACCCAGGCCCGGAAGGTCCGGGGCTCGGCGAAGACGCCCTGGCGCCACGCCGCGGGCACGTCGTCCCGCACGGTGAACTCACCGCGCACCACCCCGTGCGTCTTGGTGTTCCCCGCGCGCTGGAACTCGCCCGGTGCGTAGTGAGCGCGCATGTAGGCGGCCATGTCGCGGATGATGGAGTCGAGGAAGGCCTCCTCGCCGGGCAGGAGCCGTTCCTCCGCGAGCCCGAGCCCCTCGTTTCGGCGTCTGAGGTTGATCAGGAGCTGGGCGAGGGCCGCCAGCGGCTCCCGCAGGAGGGCGTCGAGCGCCGGCCGGAAGAACGGATCGATCCGGCGCTCCAGCTTCATGAGCTCGATGACCGCAGCGTGGAACGGCTTGAGGAGCATCCGGCTCTCTCCCGTCTGCGACGAGTCGCCCAGCCGGCCAGTGCCCCATTGTATGCCCGCCGCGCTCCCGTCCGCCTGCCTCGCCGGCGCGGCCGACGGGGGAGCGCGTGACCGTGCGGCGGCACGCGGGCGGGCTCTTCCTGGGGGTGGGGCTGCTCGTCGCGGGATGCGGCAACACTCCCGCCGATCTCGAGGCCTGCGTCCGAACCGCGTGGGCGGGGCTCCGTCCGCTCGCGGAAGACCGCGCCCAGCGATTTCTCGGCAAGGTCGGGGAGGACCGCGCCCGATGCCGCGGCGGCGCCCGGGCGCTGGAGCTCCGGCGCGGCCCGTGGGTGGACTGGCCGCACTACTGGGCGACGGGTGACGGCGGCAGCCGGATGTCGCCGTCGGGCGGGGGACTCCGCTTCCTCCGGCCGGACCGGCGAGGGATCGACGGAGCGCTCATCGATCTCGAGTACCAGCGCGTCGAGCTGCTCCGCTTCAACCTCTTCGACAGCAGCGGCACGTATCCGGACTACGTGCGCGGCCGCGGCGACGCCTCTGGCCCCGCGCTCCGGAACTGGCCCGAGATGCGGCTGCCGCCGGATCACCCGAGCTTCGCCACCGTGGGCGGCTCCGGCGAGCAGCTCTGCGCCGGCGAGCTGGTGCGCCACCGGACGCTGACGGGGATCTGCAACGACATCCGGAACCCCCTCATGGGATCGACGGGCATGCCGTTCGCCCGGAACGTCGAGTTCGAGGCGACCTTCCCGGATCTCGGCCGCACGGAGCTTGCCCGGAACCGTCACGGCACGCGCCTCGGCCTGCTCCGGCCTGACCCCCAGGTGATCAGTCGCCGGCTGCTCGGCCGGGCGTCGTCGTCACCCGACACGTGCCACGCGGGGCGTGGATTGCCCGGCTACTCGGCCGAGGCGCGCTGCGACTACAAGAAGGCGCCATCCCTCAACGTCCTGGCGGCGTTCTGGATCCAGTTCATGACCCACGACTGGTTCTCCCACCTCACCGACGGACGGAACTCGCCCGAGACGATCGCCATGGGGTGCCGGACGGCGCGGGTCGACGACATCGAGCGGCCGCTGACGGGCGCGGACGCGGCCCGGCTCGGATGCCGCGCGGCGGACCGGGTCGCCGCCGCCGCGCTCGCCCAGATCTCGGATCCGCCCACGTTCGGCGGGCGGGGCGGGGACCGCCTCACCCGCGCCTACCGCACCACGCTCAACACCGTGACCGCCTGGTGGGACGCCTCCCAGCTCTACGGCCATGACGAGGCGTCCCGGTCGCGCGTCAAGCGCGACCCCGGCGACCCGGCCAAGCTACGCCTGCTCGTTCTCGGCGCACGCGCGGTGGCGGGAGATCGGCTGGGCTATCTGCCCGTCTTCGAGGCCGGCGATCCGATCAATCCCCTGTGGGCCGGCCAGGAGGCGACGGCCTTCCCCGACAACTGGAGCATCGGGCTCAGCCTGTTCCACAACGTCTTCGCGCGCGAGCACAACCTCTTCGTGGACGCCTTCCGGAGGCAGGCGGCGGCGACCGCCGACGCCGACTCGGGGCTCCGCCGTCCCGAGCGGCCTGACCGCATCCTGCGTTATCGCGACGTCGGGGACGACGAGCTGTTCGAGGTGGCGCGGCTCGTGATTGCGGCGGAGATCGCAAAGATTCACACCATCGAGTGGACGCCCCAGCTCCTCTACGACGAGCCCTTGCGCCTGGCCCTCGAGGCCAACTGGTCGGGTCTGCTCGCCGACGATGCGCTCGCCCGGGCCGCACTCGCGAAGGTCCTGCGCGCGCTCGCCCGGTCCCGGGATGCCGGGAAGGCAACCACCTGGTACTCGGTCTTCGCTTCGGGTCCGGGCATCTTCGGGCTCGGCAACCGCGTGTATGCCGACGGCCCAGCGGGGAAGGC
>JBGQGN010000110.1:0-9175 GCA_041497395.1 Methylomirabilia bacterium | reverse complement strand
GCTCTCGAGTGGAACAGCTCGATCCCGCCGGACCGCATCAAGATCGTCGTCAGCAAGGGCTGGGTCACGCTGGAGGGAGAAGTGGACTGGGGGTACCAGCGGACCGCGGCCGAGGATGCCGTGCGCCGGCTCACCGGGGTGCTGGGTATCCGGAATCAGGTGACGATCAAGCCGAGACTCACGTCAGGCACCATCAAGACGAGAATCGAAGACGCGTTCCGGCGCAGTGCCGAGGTCGACGCCCGTCGCCTCACCGTGGACATCGACGGCAGCGCCGTCACCTTACGGGGCAACGTGCGGTCGTGGGCGGAGAAGCAGGAAGCCGAGCGCGTGGCGTGGGCGTCGCCCGGGGTCTCGAGCGTCCTGAACAAGCTCGTGCTCGGCGGCTAGACGAGCCCGCGCGCGCGGCGAGACGGCCGGAGATGGACGCCCTGGACCTCGAGTCGGTTGCGCGCGCGCTGGTGGCTCGCGGAAAGGGGATCCTGGCCGCCGACGAGAGCCTGCCCACGATCGCCAAGCGGTTCGCGGCCCTCGGCATCGAGAACACCGGGGAGCACCGCCGTCTCTATCGGCAGATGCTGTTCACGACGCAGGGCATCTCCGACTTCATCAGCGGCGTCATCCTGTTCGACGAGACCATCCGGCAGAAGGCCGATGACGGCACGCCCTTCCCCGACCTCCTCACCCGGCAGGGGATCCTGCCCGGCATCAAGGTGGACAAGGGCACGAAGCCGCTGGCCGGGGCGGCGGCCGAGGTGGTCAGCGAGGGGCTCGACGGGCTTCGCGAGCGACTCGGCGAGTACAAGGCTCTCGGGGCTCGCTTCGCGAAGTGGCGGGCGCTGATTGCCATTGGCTCGGGTCTTCCGAGCGCCGCCTGCCTCGAGGCGAATGCCCACGCGCTCGCCCGCTACGCGGCGTCGTGCCAGGAGACCGGCCTCGTCCCGATCGTGGAACCCGAGGTTCTGATGGACGGCGATCACACCATCGAGCGCTGCTTCGAGGTCACCGAGGCCACGCTCTATACTGTCTTCGCGGCCCTCCGCCATCAGCGGGTCGTTCCGGAGGCCATGCTCCTGAAGGCGAGCATGGTGCTCGCCGGCAAGAGCTGCTCTCGTCAGGCCGGTGTGGAGGAGGTGGCGGCGGCGACCATCCGCTGCCTGAAGCGAACCGTCCCCGCGGCCGTTCCCGGGGTCGTGTTCCTGTCGGGAGGGCAGACTGACGTCCTCGCGACTGCTCATCTGAACGCCATGAATGCCGCGGGCGGGCCCCATCCCTGGGCGCTGAGCTTCTCCTACGGCCGCGCGCTGCAGGCGGCAGCGATGACGGCGTGGAAGGGACAGCCGGCCCTCGTCGCTGCCGGTCAACGGGCCCTCTACCACCGCGCGCGCTGCAACGGGGCGGCGCGCGACGGGCGATACACGCCCGAGCTCGAGCGCGCGATCATCTGATGCGCCTCTCCTTGGAAACGCAACCGATGCACTCGATCGTCACGCTCACGATGAACCCCGCGGTCGATGAGAGTACCAGCGTCCCCTACGTCCTGCCCGACCGAAAACTTCGCTGCCAGGCTCCGACATACGAGCCGGGAGGCGGGGGGATCAACGTCGCGCGAGCGATCCAGAAGCTCGGAGGGGCCGCGCTGGCCTGCTTCCCCGTGGCGGGGCCGGCCGGTGAGCTGCTCAAGCGACTGCTCGACGCCGAGGGTCTGCGCTACACGCCGATGCCGGTCAACGGCTGGACGCGCGAAAACCTGAACGTTCTGGAGGAAGTGAGCGGCCGCCAGTTCCGCTTTTGCATGCCGGGCGCGACCCTCGGTGACCACGAGTGGCCGATCTTCCTCGACTGGGTGCGTCAGCTGCGCCCCGCGCCGGACTTCCTGGTGGCGAGCGGCAGCTTGCCGCCCGGGGTGCCGGTCGATTTCTATGCGCGCCTGGCGGCGGTGGGCCGACAGATTGGAAGCCGGGTCGTCCTGGACACCTCTGGCGCGCCGCTGGCCCGCGCCGTCGAAGAGGGAGTCTATCTACTGAAGCCGAGCCTGCAGGAGTTTCAGGCCCTGATGGGCGAGCACGAAGGGGACGAGTCCCATCTCGCGAGCCTCGCGGCTATCGCCGTCAAGCGCGGCTGGTGCGAGATCCTCGTCCTCTCGCTCGGGGCGGGGGGCGCCCTCTGGGTGACTGCCTCGGAGCGGGAGCGGCTGGCGTCGCCGGCCGTCCGTGTCAAGAGCAGCGTGGGGGCCGGCGACAGCATGGTGGGGGGCATCGTGCTCTCACTGGCCCGGGGCCGCGCCGTGGGTGAGGCCGTCCGCTTCGGGGTCGCCGCCGGCGCGGCGGCCGTGATGAACCCTGGAACCGCGCTCTGCCGTCGCGAAGACGTCGAGCGACTCTATCCGCAGGTGATGATGTCGCCCGGTTAGAGAAGGGAGAAGGAGAGGATCCCATGAAGGCTCGTGACGTGATGACGCCGAATCCGATCACCGTGACTACTCAGGCGACCCTCGGGGAGGTGTGGGACCTCATGCGCGAGGCGGACATTCGCCACGTGCCGGTCGTGCGCGGGGGAATCCTGACCGGTATGCTGAGCGACCGCGATCTCGCCTCTCTCGACGTGGGACGGGTGCTGACGACCGAGGGAGCCGATGCCCTCAGGCGGGCACTCGGCGCGCCGGTCGTCGCCGCGATGAGCTCCGACGTGATCTCCGTCGAGCCGGAGACCGATCTGGGCGACGTGATCGACCTGATGATCGAGAACAAGGTGGGCGCGATCCCCGTCGTCCTTCCCGACACGCGTCAAGTGGTGGGGATCGCGAGCTACATCGACGTGCTGCGGGGTGTCCAGGAGCTGGTCTCCGAGGACTAGGCCGCACGCGCGAGGCGCAGGGAGATGCTTGACCTGTCGGACGCACGGGCGCACATGGTCCGTACCCACATCGCCGCCCGGGGTATCCGGGATCCGGCCGTGCTCGCGGCGATGAGGGATGTCCCGCGCGAGGCGTTTCTCCCCCCGGAGCTCGAGGAGTTCGCGTACGCGGATGCGCCCCTGCCGATCGAGCGCGGGCAAACGATCTCGCAGCCGTACATCGTGGCGCTGATGACGGCCGCGGCCGCGCTCCGCCCCGGTGATCGTGTGCTGGAAGTGGGGACGGGATCGGGCTACGCGGCGGCGATTCTCGGCCGGATCGTGCAGGAGGTCTACACCGTCGAGCGCCACGAGGAGCTGGCGAGGGTCGCGGCCGAGCGGCTCGCCCGTCTCGCATTCTCGAACGTCTCGGTGTTCCATGGCGACGGCACGCTTGGCTGGCCCGAGCACGCTCCGTACGACGCGATCATCGTGGCGGCGGGGGGCCCGAAGGTACCCGAGGCGCTCCTCGACCAGTTGGCACCTGGCGGTCGCCTCGTGATCCCCGTGGGCGAGGGCCGCAGCGTCCAGCGCCTGGTCCGGGTGACGCGGGGGGCTGATGGCCGTCTACACGAGGAGGAGCTCGGGGACGTGCGGTTCGTGCCGCTCATCGGGGCTCAGGGCTGGGTGGCAGAGCCCACCGAGTGGAACGGGCATCCCGCGCAGCCCCTGAGCCGTCCCGCCATCCTGGCCCGCCTCGTGGGCGAGGTCGCCGAGCCGATCGAGTCGATCGATGGCCACGATCTCGGCGCGTTGCTCGAGCGTCTCGGCCGATCGAGGGTGGTGCTGATCGGTGAAGCCACGCACGGCACGTCCGAGTTCTACCGGATGCGCGCCCGCATCACCCAGGAGCTCATCCGCACGCGCGGGTTCGGGATCGTTGCGGTCGAGGCCGACTGGCCCGACGCGCGCCGCGTCAATCGCTACGTCCAGGCCCTTCCGGACGGGCACCGTCCCGAGGAAGCGGCCTTCGCGCGGTTCCCCACGTGGATGTGGCGGAATCACGAGACCTGGGGGTTCGTCGAGTGGCTGCGGGTCTTCAACGCCGAGCTCCGCGAGCCCGCGCGGCACGCGGGCTTCTACGGCCTCGACCTCTACAGCCTCTTCGCGTCGATTCGCTCGGTGCTCGAATACCTGGAGCGGGTGGACCCGGCGGCGGCGCGTCTTGCGCGCGAACGATACTCCTGCTTGACGCCCTGGCAGGCCGACCCGCAGGCGTACGGGCGCGCCGCCCTCAGTGGACGCTACCGCGTCTGCGAGAAGGAGGCGGTGGCAATGTTGCGTGACATGCTCGGCCGGGAGCTCGACTATGCCCAGCGGGATGGCGAGCGGTTCCTCGATGCCGTGCAGAACGCACGCCTCGTCGCCGACGCCGAGCGCTACTACCGGGCAATGTACTACGGAGCGAGCGAGTCGTGGAACCAGCGCGACCGGCACATGTTTGACACGCTCGAGCGCCTGCTCGCGTTCCACGGGCCGTCGTCGAAAGCGGTCGTGTGGGCGCACAACTCGCACCTCGGCGACGCGCGGGCGACCGAGATGAGCGCGCGCGGCGAGCTGAACCTGGGACAGCTGTGCCGGCAACGATTCGGCGATGCGGCCCTCCTGGTCGGCTTCGGCACCGATCACGGGACGGTTGCCGCCGCGCACGACTGGGATGGGCCAATGCGGATCATGAACCTGCGCCCGGCCCATCCCGAGAGCTACGAGCGGCTGTGTCACGACTCGGGCGTCAAGGCCTTTCTGCTGCATCTCCGCGAGCCGTCGCGCGAGGAGGTGCGCGCCGAGCTGGCGCCATCGCGGCTCGAACGCGCCGTGGGTGTCGTCTACCGGCCGGACACCGAGCTTCAGAGCCACTACTTCCATGCCTCGCTGCCGTACCAGTTCGACGAGTACATCTGGTTCGACGAGACGCAGGCGGTGCGACCCATCACGACCGCCGAGACGGGCACGCTCCCGGCTCTTCACCCGTTCAGCACCGGAGCGGCCTGAAGCTGGGCGAGGCCGCCGAGACGCTGCTGCAGCGAGCTCCGGCGGTAGGCTCCCGCGGATGAGGTGTCGGGCCATCGGCTCCTCGGCGGAGCGGATCTCGCCGTGTGGAGCCGGGGGCCAAGGGCCGGCGCGCGGCGTGTGCACGGATGGCGCGCGAGTATTCGCTGCGGCCCGCGACCGGATGTGGGATTCCCGTGTGGGGGTGCGTGTTCGTTGCCCTCACGCCCGCGATGCGCCGCCGCGGACTAGGAGGACCGATCTGGATGCCGTCCGGGCGACGGCCTCGGCGACGCTTCCTGGCCTGAGGTGTTCGATTCCCTGGCGGCCGTACGTTCCGGCGACGACGAGGTCCGCCCGCCACCACGCGGCGTCGTTGACGATGACGCGGCTTATCCGCTGGCCGTCGAGTTCGCAACGCGGGCTCGGCGGCGACCCCGGCCTGACGCGCGAGCGCGTCCCCCTGTTCCAGCACCCGGAGTCCCGCCTGGCGCCAGACCCGCCGCAGGGCTATGAGGTCGGTGTGGACATCTGTGTACCGGCTGTCCGGGTACGCATAGGGCCCTGCAGGGCCATCTCTACCCTTCCGTCCCATAGCGGTGCGCGACCAGCCGTTGCAGCATTGGGCGCAGGTCGCGGATCTCACCGCGAGTCCACCGCCCCTCGAGCTTCCGGATCTGATGGCAGAGCATTCGGTCGGAGAAGACGTCGAGCACCCACCGGGAGAAGTCACCCCGGGCCGCGTGATGAGCGAGGATCTCCTCAGGCACCGTCCCGACCGCCTCGCGGAACGCGTTGAGGCTATCTGCCGCCGTCACGATGTGACCGTCGGGGCCCCGAAAGAAGAAGCGCTGGTCGGGCGGCACCTGGGAGTCGGCGTACTTGCGAAGATGGCGCACGTGGGCGGTTTGGCGGGGTGCTGGCGAGAAGGTCGTCGCATCGGATGCATCGTCGGGTTGGATCAAGACGAACTCGCCGGACGGTAGATTGGGCAGGACCTGGGTCGCCCGCTGGCCTCGCTTGCCAGCTCCGACCGGCATCTTGCGCAGGAAGGACAATTCCTCGGGCGCGGTCGTCCGGGCCAGCACGAAGGTGTCGATTCCCCGGAGCACGGACGGGCGGAGCCAGCTCGGCTTGTGGGTGACGAGGCAGAATCCCTTCTGCTCGAGGCCGATCGCTGTCTCAGCGACCCCGTGTCGATGGAGCGAGTAATGCGCCTCATCGAGGACGATCCAGTGGGGCCGGCCGGTGCGTTGGCGGAGGATGCGGGCGAGATCCAGAGTCGCCTCGATGCGTAGGATCTTCTGCGGGTGCGGCAAGGCGGAGAGATCCAGGACCACGCAGGCCGCTGTGTCGTGCCCGAAGCGAGCGATGGCCTGTTCGAGCGATGCATGGTCGTTGATCTCGAGCCAGATGACGCCGGGCAGGTGTCCGAGCACGCGGTAGTCTCCTTCCGGATCGATCACGCAGACCGCGTAGTGCTGCTGGTGGAGACGCTCGACGAGCGCGCCGGCGAGCCAGGACTTCCCGGAGCCCGTGTCACCGGGGACCAGGATGTTGATGCCACGGCTCGGAATCGTCACCGGCGCTCCCGTCCCGGACGCCCATCCCAGCTCCACCCGGTGGCGGGGCGACCGGTCCACGCGAAGGGAGCCTCCCAGGATCGGGCCGACGATCGCGGCGGCGACCGCGCGACCGTTGTCCCCTGGAAAGACCCAGTCAGCGTGCTCTCGGACGATCGGAACCGCATCGGCCGGGCATCCGCTGAAGCCACACGCCTCGAAGAGCTCGAGGTCGTTCTCCGCGTCGCCCAGCGCGAGTACGTCATGCGGCGAGAGGCTGAGCTCATGGATCACCTGACGCACGCCCGAGCCCTTCGTCACCCCCTGGGGAAGGAGCATGAGGGCGCTCCGGTTGTAGACCAGCTCCAGGCTGACGCCTGTGGCCGACAGGGCTTCCCGGACGGCTGCCTCGTCCGCGCGGGCGGTGGCCACGAGGACGCGACCCGCCTGATAGAAGATGCCTCGGTGGTCGAGCTCCGCGAGCAAGCGCGGGGGCGGCGCGGGCGCCTGGTCGCGAAGACGCCCGGCCCGTGGGAAGTAGAGGACCGCCCCGTTCTCGGCGACGACGCCGTCGAAGAGGTCGAGCCGCTCGCAGACCCGGGTCAGATCGAAGAACGTGCGCCCGGTCACGAGGATCAAGCGGAGCCCGGCCTGGCGCGCCCGCTCTAGAGCGCCGAGCGCCTCGGGGCCGATCCGGTCCGCGAAGGCGAGGGTCCCGTCGTAGTCGCAGGCCAGAGCGGAGAAACGCACGGGCGGTGCTCCAGATTGGCGGCGGCTCAGCGGGACGCGCCGGCCAGCCGCTCGGCGAGCCTCGCCCCACGGACGCGTCCCGCACGTGCTCGGGCGACACCGTCTGGCACGAGGGCGGTGAGGCGGGTGCCCCGGCACCGGCGGATCGCGATCGCCATGGCTCAGTCCCCCCGGAGCTGCTTGAGGCGGTCGACGTTGACGGCCAGAGCGGCCTCCACGGCGGCGTTGAAGCTTCCCTCCGGGAAGCGACCGTCCGCCCCGCGGTCCGCCGCCTCGCGCCCGGAGAGCAGGGCGAGGCCCTCATCGATCGTCGTCACGGCGTACACGTGGAATCGACCCGTCCGCCCCGCGTCCACGACGTCCTCCCGGAGCATCAGGTGGTGGGCGTTTGACTCGGGAATGAGGACCCCCTGGCGCCCCGTCAGGGCCTGCCGCCGGCAGGCGTCGAAGAAGCCCTCGATCTTCTCGTTGATTCCGCCGACCGGCTGGATCGCGCCCCGCTGGTTCACGGACCCGGTCACGCCGCGGCCCTGTCGGAGGGGGATATCGGTGAGGCTCGAGAGGAGCGCGTCAAGTTCGGCCGAGGACGCGCTGTCGCCCTCGATCTCCTCGTACTGTTGCTCGAACGGCCGCGCGGCCGGGTCGCAGACGGCGCGGAGTTCCTCGGGCTTGGGCCCGCGCATCATGCCATCACCGCCGGCCCCTAGCCCTTGATGTTCCCGATGGGGGTGAGGGACACGACCTTGCGGGAGATGTCGAGCCGATGGAGGACGTCGACGACCTCGGCGAGGTCCTTGTAGGCGAAGCCGGCTTCCTCGGCCACGCCCGATTGCGACGCGGCGCGCACGAGGATGCCCCGGGCTTCCATCTCTTGGATCAGGCGGGCGCCGTGGACCCGACGCTTGGCCTGGTGGCGTGACATCGTCCGTCCGGCGCCGTGGGCCGTCGAGCCGAAGGTCTCGGCCATCGCGTGTGCCGTGCCGACGAGGAGCGCAGAGCCGGTCTCCATGGAGCCCCCGATGATCACCGGCTGGCCCACCGCCTGGTACGCCTCCGGCACGTCCGGAGCGCCGGGACCGAAGGCGCGCGTGGCGCCCTTCCGGTGAACGACCAGTTCCAGGGGCTCGCCGTCCACGACGTGGCGCTCCACCTTGGCCGTGTTGTGGCAGACGTCGTAGACGACCGACAACCCGAGCTCGCGTGGGTCGCGGCCAAAGACCGATGCTATGACCTCCCGGACCCGGTGCGTGATCACCTGGCGGTTGGCGAACGCGGTGTTGGCCGCCGCCGTCATGGCGGCGAAGTAGGCCTGCCCATCGGGCGAGCGGAAGGGCGCGCAGGCGAGTTCGCGGTCACGGACGGTGATGCCGTAGCGGGGCATCGCCTGGTCGAAGCGGCGGAGGTAGTCGGTCCCGATCTGGTGCCCAAACCCGCGGGAGCCGCAGTGGAACATGACGAACACCTGCCCGGGTCCATCCACGCCCAGGACCCGGGCCACGTCGGGGTCGTGGATGTCCCCAGGACGGGCGACCTGGATCTCGAGATAGTGGTTGCCGGAGCCGAGGGTCCCGAGCTGGTTCAGCCCACGCTCGAGGGCGCGGGCGCTCACGTGGCTGGGATCGGCGCCGGGGAGGCACCCGCGCCCCTCCGTATGCTCGAGGTCTTCAGGCCAGCCGTAGTCGTGACGCACGCACCATCCGGCTCCCTCCACCATGACCTGGCGGAACTCGCCGTCGGTCAGTCGCACGAACCCGTGGGCGCCCACGCCCGACGGGACCGCGCGGAAGAGCGCGTCCACGAGGTCGCGCAGCTTGGGCCGCACCTCGGCTTCGGTGAGGCGCGTCCGGATGAGCCGCATCCCGCAGTTGATGTCGAAGCCGATCCCGCCCGGCGAAATCACACCGGTGTCGGCGCGAAACGCCGCTACGCCACCGATCGGAAAGCCGTACCCCCAATGCCCATCGGGCATGCAGAGGGCG
>JBGQGN010000109.1:0-9194 GCA_041497395.1 Methylomirabilia bacterium | reverse complement strand
CGCCGGCGTTTCCCGCGTGACGTCGGAGCGCGCGGGGCGCTGGCGGCGGGAGCTTCGCCGCGCCGTGGGCGGCGCCCTGAACGTCACGGCCGCGCGGCTCATGAACCGCCGCCGGGGCCTGCCCTCGGCGCCCGGGCTCGACCTCCCGGGGTATCGTCAGTTGTCCGCGGCCACGCCGCGCGATCTGGCGGACCTCCTCGCGTGGCGGCCCAACCGGGAGCGGGCTCAGCTGACCGAGGCCGTGCTGCTCGCGACTGGCCTGCCGGTCCGCCGCCATCCGTATCGGACCATCGAGGGCGCGGGGGTCAACCTCCTCGTGGATCTCGGACCCGGGCCCCGGACGCTCATGCTCGCGGCCCATCACGATGCCGTCCCGGGCAGTCCCGGCGCCAACGACAACGCGGCGGCCGTGGGCATCCTGCGCGCCCTCGGCGCCCGGCTCGTCGCCGATCCGCCGCGCCGGCTCCGCGTGCGGCTCGCCTTCTTCGGGGGCGAGGAGCGCGCGATGCTGGGCTCGCGCGTCTACGCGCGACAGACCGACCCGGGAGACCTCATCGGGGTGGTGAGCCTCGAGCTCTGCGGCATCGGGGACAGCCTTGCCCTCTGGGACGTGACGCCCGCGCTCGCGGGGACGCCGCTCGTCCGCGCCTTCATCGCGGCCGTGGAGGCCCTCGGCTATCGCCGGGACGAGACGTATCACCTCGCCACGCCGGTGCCCTTCTTTGCGAGCGATCACCGGCCGTTCGCCGATCGGGGCGTGCCGGGCGTCGGGCTGACGGCCGTCCCGCAGGCGGCGATGGAGGCCTTACGGGCGTTCATCTACGGCGGCGTGCGCGGCATCCTGATTCCGGCCGTCCGGCGCCCGCCGCCCTTCACGACCTATCACACCGCCCACGACCTCCCGGAGACGCTCGAGCTTCCGACGCTTCACGCCGTGGAGCAGGCGCTCGAGGTCCTGGTGCGGACCCTCGACTCCGCGCCGGGCTGAGCGGCGCCGGCCAGCGGCCGCTAGGGAAAGGACGGGCCCGGGATGACCCGGGCGAGGAGGAGGCGGCTCGTCGCGAGCGCCTCGCGGCGGACGAGTACCTGGACGGCGCCCTGCTCGCCCACCGAGAACGGATAGACGGAGGGCGCGACCTGGCTGCGCAGGAGTACTTCGATCCCATGCGCCTCGAGGAGACCGCGGACGACGAGCGCCTCCGCCTGGTCGCCGACGCGGGTCAGCTCCTCGAACCCGCGCTCATTTTCCGGCTCGGGCGGCTCGGGCGCGCGGGACGGGAACGGGATCACGCGGCCAGTCACGCGGCGTGCCTCCGCCTGCCCCTCAGGCGTCCCGGGCCGAGGCCGCGACGAGGTCGCGCCAGGCCGGCAGCCCGCCGAGCGAGGCCGCGGTTCGAATCGCGCGGACGATGGCCTCGGCCACGCAGTCCGCCGCGGCGAGCCCGAGGGCGTCGGCGGAGGGCGCGTCGGCGCGCGCGCCCGAGCCCGTCGCGAGGCAGAAGAGGGCGTCGCCGTCCACGCTGAGATGCGGAGGCGACAGCGCCGCGGCGAGCCCGAGGTGCGCGAGCGCGGCCACGCGGCGCGCCTCGGCGCCATCGAGCGGCGCGTCGGTGGCGACGACGCCGATGGTGGTGTGCGTCTGGCGGAACCCCGGGGTGATTCGGCCCTCGCGGAGCTGGCGAGCCGTGTCCACCAGCCGGTGACCGGCGGGGGCGTCGCGGGCTCCGGCCAGGAGGGCGCCGGTCGCGGGGTCCCGCACGTCGCCGAACGCGTTGACGGCGACCAGCGCCCCGACGGTGGCCGTGCCGACCTGGCGGCTCGCCGTTCCGAGTCCGCCCTTCATGGCGCGCGCCAGACCGAACGCCTTGCCGACGGACGCGCCGGCGCCCGCGCCGACCGAGCCTTCCGCGACGGGGCCGCTCGCGGCCTGGGCCGCGGCGCGCGCGCCCATGGCGCGGTCGGGCCGGACGTCCGGCGCCCCGACCGCGAGGTCGTAGAGGATGGCCCCGACGACCAGCGGCACGACGCCGCCCGTGGTGGGGAGGCCGACCCCGCGTGCCGCGAGGTGCGCCATGACGCCGAAGCACGCCTCGAGCCCGAAGGCGCTCCCCCCCGCGAGGACGGCGCCGTGGACTCGCGTGGCGATGTGGCCGGGGTCCAGGAGGTCGAGGCCGAGGAGACCCGAGGCGCCGCCGCGCACCTCCACCGCGGCCACCGCGCCGGCGGGGCAGAGCACCGCGGTGCACCCGGTGAGGCCGACGAGGTCGGTGGCGTGGCCGACCAGGAGGCCGGCGACATCGGTGAGGCCGCCCACCTAGCCGCCGCGGGCCGGCGCGGCGTGGGCGCGGGGCGCGCGGCTCGCCGCCTCAGCGGAGAGCCGGCCGGTGGCGACCTCGCCCGCGACTTCGAGGCTCCGCTCCACCAGCGCCCGCAGGAAGGGAATGCGCCGGAGGTCGTCCCCCGGGTCCGCGAGCGCGCGGGCGACCGCGACCGCGCTCGCGGCTTCCGTCGCGCGCCCGAGCGCGAGGAGGACGTAGGCTTGGTCCTCGAGCCGCCCCTGCCAGAGGTGCCGGGCGGGCGCATCGAAGCGGGTCTCGATGATCCCGTCGACGAGCGCGGCGAGCCGCTCGGCCTTGATCTGATCGCTGACGACGAGGCGACTCTCCCGGGCCTGGAGCCACTCCAGGGACTCGCTCGACACGCTCGCGGGATCCAGGAACCAGCCCGTCAGCTCGGGGAGGGCGAGGAGGGCCGCGGAGCGCTCGAGGAGGGCGGGATCCCCGGCGGCCGCGGCCGGCAGCCGCGCGTGGATCGGAGCCGGCTCGGCGGCGGGGGTGCCGAGCCGCTCGATCCACTGGCCGAGCTCCGCGGGCACGGTGCCGCCCGAGGCGCTGGCGCGCTCCGCGGCCGCCACGAGGGTCGCCCAGGCCCAGCGCGCCGGGACCGCCACCCAGGGGAGGGGACTCTCGGCACGCATGGCGTGAAGGCGCTCCTCGACTCGCTTCTTCGGGATGGCGCCCGAGGAAAAGTCGATGAGGCCCGTCTCGTCCGAGAGCATCGCCGCCAGGAGGGTACGCTCCCCGTAGGGGCCCGCGAGGGTGAGCCAGAGGCCCCGGCCGCCGGTGCCATCGACCGCGGACACCCACGCCTCCCCGAGCCCGACCCGGGGCGCCGCTGGCGGCGGGGCCGCGGGGCGGCGGTCAACCCCGGCCTGGCGGAGCCGGTAGAGCGCGCGCCGCGCGGCCGTGCGCACCGCCTTGGTGGCCGCGCGGATCTCGGCGGCCTCGAGTGCGTCGGCTGCCTCGGGGAGCGGGAGCGCGCCGAGCGCCTGCGCGGCCGCGACCGCGCGCTCCGGACGGTCGGTCAAACAGCGGCGCAGGATGGGGAGCGCGGCCGCCCCGTGCTGGCGGGCGAGCCACCGGAGCGCCGCCTCGAGCTCGCCGGCCGGGATCGTGGCCAGGGCGGCCTCCACGGCCTCGTCGGCGGGCTCGCCGCCCACCAGGGCGTCGAGGGCCGTGGCTACCATTGGGTCAAGAGCCGCAGCACGGGCTGGAGGGTGGGCGGGGAATCGGCGGGGCGGAAATACACGCGCTTCAAGTAGGCGAGCGCCGCGGCGTAGCGCTCGAACCCCGCGGCCAGGGTCGAGAACAGGCGTGCCTCCGGCCGGAGGGCCGAGCGCTCGAAGTCGGCGACGGCCTGGTAGGCGCGTTGCCCTTGTCGCACGTAGTAAGCGGCCCCCACCCGGCGCTCGACGTGCTCCCGGAACACGCCGGTCATGAACAATGCGTAGTCGCCCACGTGCTGGCGGATTCGCCGCTCCCGGAACGGATCGAAGTCCGGCGCCTGGAAGTCCCAGGCGCGCTCGGCCTCGATCAGGAGCCCCGCCACCGAATCGAGCGGCCGGCCGGCCGTGTCCCGGATCGCGTAGAGCTCGTCCGTGCGCCCGAATCGGGTGAGCAACGCGGCGAGGTAGGCCCCTTCGGCCGGCCCCCCGAGTCGAAGGTCACCGAGCGCCTGGCGGACGACGCGCTCGAAGAAGCGGGCCAGGCTGGGCGTCCGCGCCGGATCGCCTGTCGCCATCATCGCCCTCCGATCCTCGCGGCGTACTATACCGCAGCGACTGGCCACGACGCAGCCTTCCGAGTGCGGGCCCGGCGAATTTCTTTGGGGGCTCCGTGGGACGGGTGGGACACTTTTGCGCGAGGGAGGGACGCATGGCCACGATCCAGCAAGAGCTGAAGCCTCAACCGCGCGCGACGCCCGACGACGACCTGGACGAGATGTACGAGGAGGAGCCGCGGCGCCGCGCCTGGGGCGCGATCGCCAGCGTGGTGCTCGCCCTCGCGCTCGTGTTCGTCGGCTACCAGTGGAACCAGGCCGCCACGCGCGCCGAGGCGCTCGGCGCGCAGGTCAACGGGTTGCGCGCCGAGGCGGAAACGCAGCGCCTCCGGGCGGAGGACGCCCAGCAGCAGGTGGACCTGATCCAGAAGCGGCTCGCCGCGATCTCGGCCGAGAAGGACTCCCTCGCCGAGCGGATCGTGACCCTGGAGAAGGCCGCGTCGCCGCGCCCCGTGGCCGCGAAGGCCGAGAAGCCGAAGGCGGCGACGAAGGTGACGGCGGCGGCGCCGGCCCGGCCCAAGGCCACGCCCGTGGCCGGTCGCCCGACGCCGGCCAAGCGCACGCCGTAGCGTAGCGCCGGGCGCCGTCAGCCGGCCAGGGCTCGGTCGAGCGCGTCGAGCAGGCGCGCGTTCTGCTCCGGAGCTCCGACGCTGATGCGAAGGTGCTCCGGGTAGCCCACCGCGGCACCGTCCCGCACCAGCACGCCCCGGGCCCGGAGCGCCGCGACCACCGGGCCCGCCGGCCGCCCCAGGCGCACCAGGAAGAAGTTCGCCTCGGTCGGGGGGTGGGACAGTCCCCGCCCGGCGAACGCCGTCGCCAGCGCCCGCCGCTCCGCCCACACCACCCGCCGCGTCGCCTCGCGATGCGCCAGGTCGCGGGTGGCCGCCACCGCACCGGCCTGCGCCACCCGGCCGACGTTGAAGGGCTCGCGCGTGCGCTGCAGGTAGCCGATCGCGTGCGGGCCGGCGATCGCGTAGCCGACACGGAGCCCGGCGAGGCCGGTGATCTTGGAGAAGGTCCGGAGGAGCACCAGGCTCTCGGGCCGAGTCCGGAGCGTCGCCAGCCCGTCCGCGGCGCGCTCGGGCGCCTCGATGAAGTCGACGTACGCCTCGTCGAGCAGCACGAGGACGTCGCCGGGGCAGCGCAGGCAGAACCCCTCCCACGCGGCCCGGTCGAGTACCGTCCCCGTCGGATTGTGGGGGCTCGACAGGCACACGAGCTTGGTGCGCGGCCCGATGCGCGCCAGGACGTCGTCGAGGTCGATCCGGTAGTCGCGGAGCGGGCTCGTCACGACCTTGGCGCCGGCGAGCCGGGCAGTCGTCGTGTACGGCTCGAACGAGGGATCCGGCACCACCACCTCGTCGCCGGGGTCGAGGAGGGCGCGCGCGAGGAGCGTGAGGATCTCGTCGCCGCCGTTGCCGAAGACCAGCTGGCCCGGCAGGACGCCGAGCGTGCTGGCCACGGCCTCCGCCAGCGCCGGGGCGCCGCCGTCGGGGTAGAGATGGATCCGCTCCGCCTCGCGGCGGATCGCGGCCACCGCGAGCGGGGAGGGGCCGAGCGGGTTCTCGTTGGCGGATAGCCGCAGCACCGGGTGGCCCAGCTCGGCCGCGAGCGCGTCGAGCGGCGGCGGCACGACGTAGGGGACGATCTCGGACAGGATCGGTCGCCAGCGGGGGGCCATGGCGGACGGAGTGTACCATCGTTCGCCTGGCTGCCCGGCCGGCGGCGCTCGGCCCGCGCGTGAGCGCCGAGTACAATCGAGGCGTGCACCCGGCGTCGCCCCCGCCTGTCGCGGCCTCGGGCGTCCAGCCGCGTCCCGTGTGGGCTCGCGGGCTCCTCGCCGCGATCCTCGCAGCGGCGTTCCTGCTGCGCGTGGCCGGCGTCAGCTACGGGTTGCCCGACTGGGTCTACCACTCCGACACGACGAAGCAGCTCCAGCGGGTCGTGCCCTTCCTGCGGGGCGACCTCGTCCCCGAGGACACGTACCCGGTGCTCCACATGTACCTCGCGGCCCTGCTGCTCAGGATCGGCGCTGTCATCGATCCGCACGGCCCGGCGGGTGGCCCCTCGTGGCCGCAGGTGGTCGTCACCGTGCGCCTGATCAACGCGGCGCTGGGGATGGCGACCGTGGGCCTCCTCGCCGTCGCGGCGCGGCGGCTGTTCGGCTGGCGCGTTGGGCTCCTCGCCGCCGGCCTCCTGGCGCTGAGCCCGGCGTCGATCGTGAACGCGCACTACGAGATGGGCGACGTCGCCCAGGCCTTCTTCGTCGTCGCGGCCTTGGGCGCGGCGGCGCTCGCCCTTCTGAGCGGGCGCCCGGCGGCGATCCTGGCGACGGGCGCGCTGGCGGGGCTCGCCGCCTCGGCCAAGTTCTTCGGGGTGGTGGTGCTCGCCACGGCGCTCGTGGCCGTCGTCGGCGGCCGGCGCCGCGGGCCGGCTCACGCTGCCGCGCTCCTCGGGGGCGCGTGCGTCCTGACCTTCGTCGCCTTTGCGTTGAGCACGCCGCTCCTGCTGCTCGAGCCAGGCCGCTGGCTTCGCCAGGTCCAGGGCTCGCCGGAGCTGTTCATCGGCAATCCTCCGCCGGTGCTCCAGCGGTTCTGGCTCGGGGGCCGCGTGGTCCTCGGCCTCGCGCTCGAGTGGTTCGGGCTGCCCGTATGCTTGGCCGCCCTCGCCGGGATCGCCCTTCTGGCGCGTCGCGGCTGGCCGGGGACGCTCGTCCTGACGACCCCCGCGATCGTGCTCGCGATCTACGTCTGGTTCCGCCCGCACGGCCTCGACGACCGCTACCTCGTGATCCTCGCCCCCTTCGTGGCGCTGGCTGCTGCGGTAGCCGTGGCGAGCCTCAGCCGGTGGTCGCGGCGGGCGGCGCTCGGGGCGGCGATGGTGCTGGTCGCGCTCGGGACCGTGGAGGCGCTGCACGTCGCCTACCTCTTCTGGACCGACGACACGCGTGAGCTGGCACTCCGGTGGCGGCAGCGCGCCTTGCCTCCCGACGCGCGGCCGACCTCCCTCCCGGAATACGCGCAGGAGGATCCGCCTGCGCGGAGCCCGATCCTCGCCATGGATACCCAGAGCGACGATCGGAGTCACGTCTGGTACTCGGCGCAGCGCAGCGAGCCGATGATCCGGACGTTCGCGCGGCTCGAGCGAGAGGGGAAGCTCCTGCGACGCTTCGAGCTCCTCCCCCGCGGGTTCATCGCGCCGACGATCAGCTACTACGACCTCGAGTCGATGGGGGTGCCGTATGCGTTTCCCCCGCCCGAGGACGCCGCCGCGGACGAGGACGTCGTCTTCCTCGATCCCGACGCAGTCCCCGACCGGACCGCCGTCGTCGTGACCCCGGGTCACCCGCGGACCTGGACTCTCGTGTCGCGGACGCCGGTCCCCCGGATCGTGCTCGCGCTCGCCGGCGACGGCCGGCTCCGCGTGCGCTGGGGGCTCCGGAGCCGCGGCTGGTCCGTCGACTCCCGGCGCGCGACCCTCGTCGAGATCGCGCCCTGGCGGGGGTTCCCCTGGTTCAAGCACGTCTACCGCCTGGGGCTCGAGCCGGGCACGGGCCGCGTCGCCGTCCGTCTGCTCCGGACGCCCTGCGAGGTGGCCGAGCGGCTCCTCGCGCTCGAGGACTGGGCGGGTGCCATCCGCCAGCTCGAGGCGTGCCGCGGTACGCGCTGGATGGAACCGGCCCGGCTCCTCGACCTCACCTGGGCGCGCACGCGGGCCGGGCAGCCGGACGGGGCCCGGGCGGCGCTCGGCGACCTTCAGCGGGCCGCGCCGGGTCTCCTCGAGGGGCTCGTCGAGCTGGCCGCCCGCCCGGACGGGGACGCGTGGCGGGCGCGCTACGCGACCCTCGTCGGCCGCGGGCGCTTCACCTGGTACGGGCACATCTTCCGGGGCGAGGCGGAGTCGAGCCCGGCGCGGATCGGCGTCGTGGTCGAGGACGCCACGGCCGGTGGGGGGCAGTTCCTGCGGGCCGTGGCCGGCGCGACGCCAGCCGGGGTGCTGAAAGTCTGGCTGCCCGAGCACTTCCTCCGTGGCCGGTACCTCGCGACCTTCCGCGTGCGCGGCGCGCCCGCGGCCGCGGGACCGATCGCGCGGCTCGAGGTCCTCCGACACCTCCCAGGTCGCGGGTACGACTCGGTCGCGTGTCTGGACTGGACTCCGGGGCCCGGAAGGGGGGCGTGGGAGGAGGCCGTGCTGCCGTTCGCGACGGACCTGGAGCCGGTGGACTTCGAGCTCCAGGTGCACTACCACGGCCGCGGGACGCTCGACGTGGACCGGACGACCGTCGTGCCGGACGTGCGGGCGGCCCTGGCCGAGCGCCTCGCCGGTCTGGCCCCGGTCAGGCTCACGACCGCGCCTGCCGCCCCGCGCTGAGCGTCCCCGGCGGGCCGCCCTCGCGGGCGCCCGGTCGGCCGGGATAGGATGCGGCCCGTGACCGCCGCCCACATCGAGGTGCGCGCCGTCGCCAAAGCGTGGCGCACGCGGGACCAGCCCGTCCCCGCGCTCGAGGCCGTCTCGCTCGACGTCGCCCCGCAGGAGTTCCTCACGGTGCTGGGCCCCTCGGGCTGCGGCAAGTCGACGCTCCTCTCGATCATCGGCGGGCTCGCCACGCCCGACACGGGCGAAGTCCGGATCGCGGGCCGGCCGGTGACCGGGCCCGACCCGCGCCTGATGGCGATGGTCTTCCAGGACCCGGGGCTCTTTCCCTGGCGCACGGCGCTCGAGAACGTCGAGTTCGGGCTCGAGCTCCAGGGCGTGCCCGCGGGGACCCGGCGCGATCGGGCCCGCGCGCTCCTCGAGCCCGTGGGGCTCCGCGGGTTCGAGGGGCGATACCCCCGCGAGCTGTCGGGCGGGATGAAGCAGCGCGTCGCCATCGCGCGCGCGCTCGCCCTCGACGCCCCCATCCTCCTCATGGACGAGCCCTTCGGGGCGCTCGACGAGCAGACGCGGCTCCTCATGGGCGAGTGGCTTCTCGGCATCTGGGCCCGGACCCGGAAGACCGTCGTCTTCGTGACCCACAGCCTCCAGGAAGCGATCCTCCTCTCCCAGCGCATCGCGGTGATGACGGCGCGGCCGGG
>JBGQGN010000108.1:0-9281 GCA_041497395.1 Methylomirabilia bacterium | reverse complement strand
GGGAGCTGGTGCGTCTCCCGACGACGTTCGGGCCGGTCACGTTCAAGATCTCGACGCTCGGCGGCCGCGTCGTGACGGTCACGCCAGAGTTCGAGGAGGTGCGCCGGATCGCCGACGCCGAGGGGCGGCCGGTCCGCGAGGTGCTGGAGACGGTGCGCCTGGACGGGCTTCGGGCGATCGAGGCCGATGCGGCCGCTCGAGGGGCGCGAGAGGGCTGAACGGCCCGCCTCCGGGCGGGCAGACAGGAGGGAGCGACGAATGACTGGGATTCCGGGCATGGCGGTGCCGATCTTCACCGTGGTGAACATAGGGCTCGCGATGATGTTCCTGGGAGGGGGCCTCCTGCTGGTGATCGCTCTCTGGTGGACCCTGGCCGGCGATGGGATCGAGATCCCGCGTCAGCACTGGCCTGCGGCGATCCGTTTCGGCGCGATGGCGGGGTGGCTCCTCTGGGTGGGCGGGCTGACCGTCCAGGTCGCCGGTTTCTTCGATCAGGTTGGCGTGGCGCGCTGGTAACCGTCGGCGCGCCGTGCTTCACGGGTGGACGCGATGCCGGGTCGGGAGGTTCCACCTTGACAGTGTCTCCGGGGCGGCGGTAGGGTACCTCTGCCTCGTGGCCGGGTGACTCATGACCCTCGACGGTAGCCATCTCTTCAAGGCCCCGCGTGACCGCGTGTGGGCATTGTTCAACGATCCCGGTGTGCTCGCGCGCGCCACCCCCGGGTGCGAGCGGCTCGAGCCCATCGGGCCGGACGAGTTCGAGGCGACCCTGTCCGTCGGGGTGGCGGCCGTGAAGGGGACATACCAGGGCCGGCTGGCCATCACCGACAAGCGGCCGCCCGAAGGGTACACGCTTCGTGTCGAGGGCACCGGCCGCCCGGGCTTCGTCAAGGGGGAGGGGCGGCTGACCCTCGAGGAGCAGGACGGCGGGACCCTGGCCACGATCAAGGCCGAGGCCCAGGTTGGCGGACTCATCGCGGCCGTCGGTCAGCGCCTGGTTGGCGCCGCCGGCCGCATGCTCATGTCGCAGTTCTTCTCGGCGCTGGAGGCGGAGCTCGACAAGTCCGCCACCGCGTGAGGCGCTCCACGCTCGCAACCCAATGGGGGGTCCAGCGGTGAAGATTCAGGTCAAAGTCAACGGGACGGCGCATACCTCCGAGGTGGAGCCCCGCCTCTTGCTCGTGCACTATCTGCGCGACGTCCTCAATCTCACCGGGACGCATGTGGGCTGCGACACGAGCCAGTGCGGGGCGTGCACGATCATGGTCAACGGCCGCTCGACGAAGGCGTGCAACATGTTTGCCGTCCAGGCCGACGGCGCCGACATCCTCACGATCGAGGGGCTGGCCAAGGACGGGAAGCTCCACCCGATCCAGGAGGGCTTCTGGGAGAAGCACGGGCTCCAGTGCGGCTTCTGCACTCCCGGCATGATCATGACGGCCTACCAGCTCCTCCAGCGCCACAAGCAGCCGAGCGAGACCGAAATCCGCCACTTCCTCGAGGGCAACCTCTGTCGCTGTACCGGCTATCACAACATCGTCAAGGCGATCCAGTACGCGGCGGAGAAGATGGCCTAGGGACGGGGGAGACGCTCATGGCACAGGCGAAGCTCTTCGGCTCGAGCATCAAGCGGCGCGAAGACCCCCGGATGATCACCGGGCGGGGGCTCTACACCGACGACGTCAAGCTGCCCGGCCAGACGTACGCCGTCTTCGTGCGAAGCCCCCACGCCCACGCCCGCGTGCGGCGGGTGGATCTCTCGCGGGCCAAGGGCATGTCCGGGGTCGTGGCGGCGTATTCCGGAAAGGACATGGCGCAGGGCGGTGTCGGCCCGCTGCCGTGCGGCTGGCTTCTTCCCGACATCAAGATTCCCGAGTTCCGCGGGGTCGCCACGGACAAGGTCAACTTCGTGGGGCACGCGGTCGCGGTCGTGATCGGGGAGACGCCCTACGCGGCCCGGGACGGCGCGGACCAGGTCGTGGTCGACTACGACGTGCTCCCCGCCGTGACGAACGGCGAGAAGGCCGTGCAGCCGGGGGCGCCCCAGATCCACGACAACGCGCCCGGCAACGTCAGCTTCCGCTGGTCGATCGGCGACAAGGACAAGACGGCCGCCGCCATCAAGGGCGCCGTCCGCGTCGTCAAGCAGCGCCTGATCAACCATCGCCTCATCCCCAACGCCATCGAGCCCCGGGCGTCGATGGCCTCGTACAACTCGGCGACGGGCGAGCTCACCCTTTGGGTCACCTCCCAGAACCCCCACGTCCACAGGCTGCTCATGGCGGCGTTCGTCCTCGGCATGCCGGAGCACAAGGTCCGCGTCATCGCGCCGGACGTCGGGGGCGGGTTCGGCTCCAAGATCTTCCTCTACCCGGAGGAGGTCACCGTCTCCTGGGCGTCGAAGCAGCTCGGGCGCCCGGTGAAGTGGACCGCGGAGCGCCGCGAGTCGTTTCTCACGGATGCTCACGGCCGGGACCACATCACCGAGGCCGAGATGGCGGTCGACCGGGACGGCAAGATCGTCGCCCTCCGGGTCCACACCAACGCGAACCTGGGGGCCTACCTCTCGACGTTCGCCCCGCTCATCCCGACCTTCCTCTACGGGCCGCTCCTTTCGGGGGCGTACAAGATCCCCGAGATCTACTGCGAGGTGATCGGCTCCCTCACCAACACGACGCCGGTCGACGCGTACCGGGGTGCGGGACGGCCCGAGGCGACGTACCTCCTCGAGCGGATGTGCGACCTGACGGCGAAGGCCATCGGGACGGACGTCGCGGAGTTCCGGCGGAAGAACTTCGTGCCGGCCTCGGCGTTTCCGTACCAGACGCCGGTGGCGTTCCTCTACGACAGCGGCAACTACGAGCCGGCGCTCGACCGGGCGCTCCAGATGATCGACTACCGGAAGTTCCGGTCTGACCAGGAGGCCGCGCGGAAGAAGGGGCGGTACCTGGGGATCGGCTTCGCCACCTACATCGAGGCCTGCGGCCCCGCCCCCTCGCAGGTCGCGGGCGCTCTCGGCGCTCAGGCGGGCCTGTGGGAGAGCGCGCAGGTGCGCGTCACCCCCACCGGGAAGGTCACGGTCTACACGGGCTCCCACAGCCACGGCCAGGGGCACGAGACCACCTTCGCCCAGCTGGCGGCTGACGAGCTGCAGGTGCCCTTCGAGGACGTCGAGATCGTCCATGGCGACACGGCGCAGATCCCGTTCGGCATGGGCACCTACGGCAGCCGCTCGGCCGCCGTGGGTGGCTCGGCGATCTACAGCGCGATCGGGAAGATCAAGGACAAGGGTAAGAAGATCGCCGCGCACCTGCTGGAGGCGAGCGAGGCCGACATCGAGTACCAGGAGGGCAAGTTCGGGGTCCGGGGCTCGCCCGGCCGCGTCAAGACGTTCGCCGAGGTCGCGCTGATGGCCTACCTGGCGCACAACCTGCCGAAGGGCCTCGAGCCGGGCCTCGAGGCGACGTCCTTCTGGGATCCGACCAACTTCGTGTTCCCCTTCGGGACACACATCGCCATTGTCGAGGTGAGCACCAAGACCGGCAAGGTGAAGCTCGTGCGCTACGTGGCGGTGGACGACGTCGGGAACGTCATCAACCCGATGATCGTCGACGGCATGGTTCACGGGGGGATCGCCCAGGGAGTCGCCCAGGCGCTCTACGAGTACGCGGCCTACGACGACAACGGTCAGCTCCAGAGCGGGAGCATGATGGACTACGCGCTGCCCAAGGCCGACGATCTCGTGTCCTACGAGACCGACCGGACCGTGACGCCGTCGCCGGTGAACCCCATGGGGATCAAGGGCGCGGGGGAGACCGGCACCATCGCCTCGACGGCGGCGGTGGCCAACGCGGTCATGGACGCCCTGGCGCCGCTCGGGATCAGCCACCTCGACATGCCACTCACGCCGGCCCGGATCTGGGCGGCCATCCAGTCGAAGCACTAGCCCACGAGGGCGGAGGACGCCATGTATCCTGCGAGCTTCGAGTACCACCGGGCGGCGACCGTCGAGGAGGCGGTGGGCCTCCTGACCCGCTACAAGGACGACGCCAAGCTCCTGGCCGGCGGGCACAGCCTGATTCCGATGATGAAGCTCCGTCTCGCCCAGCCGAAGCACCTCATCGACATCGGGCGCGTGAGCGGCCTCTCTGGAGTCCGGGAGGAGGGCGGCCACTTCGTGATCGGGGCGCTGGCCACCCACTTCGCGGTCGAGTCGAGTGCCGCGGTCCGGCAGAAGTGCCCCATGCTCGCCGAGGCGGCCGCGCTGATCGGGGATCCCCAGGTCCGTAACTACGGCACCGTCGGCGGCAGCGTGGCCCACTCGGACCCGGCGGCGGACTGGCCGGCCGTCATGCTGGCGCTCGGGGCCGAGATCAAGGCGGTCGGCCCCAAGGGCGCGCGGACGATCAAGGTCGACGACTTCTTCAAGGACCTCTTCACCACGGCGCTCGGGCCGGACGAGGTGCTGACGGAGATCCGGATCCCGACCGGGGGACACGGCGGCGCGGCGTACATGAAGCACCCGCACCCGGCGTCCCGCTTCGCGGTGGCGGGGGTCGCGGCCGCCGTCACGCTCGACGCGGGTGGCAAGTGCACGGCGGCGCGCGTCGGGATCACGGGTGTGGGCTCCCACGCCACCCGGGCCAAGGGGGTCGAGGCGGCCCTCACCGGGAAGACTCTCGACGCGGCGACGATCGCCGCGGCCTCCCAGAAGGCGGCCGAGGGCATCGAGATCAACGCCGATCTCCAGGGCTCGGTCGAGTACAAGGCGCATCTCACGCGCGTATACACGCGACGGGCGCTCGAGCGCGCCGTCGAGCGAGCCAAGGGCGCGAAGTAGTCCCGGACGCGCAGGACACCGGAGGCCCGGGCGCACCCCTCCACGGGGAGCATTCCGGGCTTTCGTGCGCCCGGGCAGGTTCGCAGTGATCGCGGCGATCGTCCTCGCGGCCGGGACGTCGACCCGGATGGGGCGGCAGAAGCTCACGCTGCCGATGGCCGACGGACGGCCTCTCGTTCGGGTCGCGGTCGAGCAAGTGCTCGCGGCCGGGGTCGACGACACGGTCGTCGTCCTGGGCGGAGACGCGGAGGCGGTCGCTCTCGCCCTGGCCCCGCTGCCCGTGCGGACCGTGGTGAATCCCAGCTACGCCGAGGGGCAGTCCACCTCGCTCCGGGCGGGTCTCGATGCGCTTCGGCCCGGCACGGACGCCGCGCTGGTTGCCCTCGGAGACCAGCCCCTGCCGGATCCGGACGTGATCCGGCGCCTCGTCGCGGCGTTCCGGACGTCCGGCCGCCCGATCGCCGCGCCCGTCTACCGGGACGGTCGTGGCAACCCTGTTCTCTTCGCGGCCGCGCTCTTCGGCGAGCTGCGGGCCGTGACGGGCGACCGGGGCGGGCGCGAGGTGATCGCCCGCGACCCCGGGCGGGTCGTCGAGGTGCCCGTCGACACGCCGATGCCGGCCGACATCGACACTCCCGAGGACTACGAGGCGGTGCGCCGGGTGAGGGAGCGAGGGGCGTAGCCCCGCGGCGCCCGCTGATACAATGTCTGGCTGGGGGTGGCCGGGGCGGCCCCCCATACCACGGCGACCGAGGAGCCCGCATGCGCGAAGAGATCCGACAGATCCAGGCCCTGATGGAAGGGGCCGCCTACATCACGGACCCCGCCATCTCGACGGCCGTGCACCTGGCGACCACGCTCCGGAAGCCCCTCCTGGTCGAGGGCCACGCGGGTGTCGGCAAGACCGAGATCGCCAAGGTGCTGGCGCGAGTCCGCGGGACGAACCTGATCCGGCTCCAGTGCTACGAGGGTCTCGACGCCTCGACGGCGCTCTACGAGTGGAACTACCCGAAGCAGATCCTCCGGATCCGGCTCGAGGAGCGGGACGAGCGGTCGGTGTCGGACAAGGAGGCGGACATCTTCTCGGAGGCATTCCTCCTGAAGCGGCCGCTCTTGCAGGCCATCACCCAGGCGGAGCGGGCGCCCGTCCTCCTCATCGACGAGATCGACCGCGCCGACGTCGAGTTCGAGAGCTTCCTCCTCGAGGTCTTGTCCGACTTCCAGGTGACGGTGCCGGAGATCGGGACGATCACGGCCGCGCACCGTCCGGACGTCGTGCTCACGTCGAACCGCTCGCGCGACCTCTCGGACGCCCTTCGCCGGCGGTGTCTCTACCTCTGGATCGACTACCCCTCCTTCGAGAAGGAGGTGCGCATCCTCCGGACGAAGGTGCCCGGGCTCAACGAGCGGCTGGCCGGGCAGATCGCGCGGGTCATGCAGAACCTCAGGCGCCGGCAGCTCCAGAAAGTTCCCGGGGTAGCCGAGAGCCTCGACTGGGGAGCGGCCCTCGTCGCCCTCCACGCCGACCACCTCGACGCCGAGCTCGTGCGGGAGACGCTCGGCTGCGTGCTGAAGGAGGTCGACGACGTCAAGCGCATCGAAGCCGATCTCGCCGCCGGTCGGCTCTCCGAGCTGCTCGAGGGCTGAGCGGGGCTTCGGCGTGACGACCCTGGGGCTTCGGCGTGACGACCCTGGGGCGCCGGGCCCGCTTCCCGGACGGCGATGACGGTCTCGGCGGCGCCGCGTCCGCGCGACCTCCTGACCGGCACGGTCCGGTTCTGTCGCCTCCTCCGGGCCCGCGGGCTCGCGATCACGCCGTCCGAGAGTTACGACGCGGTCCGGGCGCTCGAGGTGGTCGACCTCGGTGATCGCGCGGAGGTCCACCGGGCGCTCCGGACGGTGCTCGCCACTCGCCCCGAGGAGTTCCTGGTCTTCGACGCGACCTTCGACGCGTTCTGGGGCGGGCTGGCCACCGCCGCTGCGCCGCCCGGAGAGATGGCGGCCCCCGACGCTCCCCAGGTCAACGCCCACTTCCCGCGGGCCAAGGACGCCGCGCTCGACTTCTCGGGCTGGACCGACGTGGGCGAGGGTGAAGGCGAGCCCGTCGGCCTCCCCGGCGTCTCGGACCTCGACTCGACGATGGGCAAGGACTTCTCGAGCTTCGGGGCGGCCGACCTGTCGGAGGTCGAGCGCCTGGCCGCCCAGATCGCCCGGCGTCTGGCCACCCGGCGGAGCCGGCGGCTGAAGCCCTCGCGCCGGCGCGGCCGGGTGGACCTCCGGCGCACGGTCCGGCTGTCCCTGACGAAGGGGGAGCTGATCGACCTCGCCCGGCGCGAGCGGAAGATCCAGAAGACCAAGCTCGTCATCTTCTGCGACGTCTCCGGGTCGATGGACCTCTACAGCCGGCTGCTCCTCCAGTTCCTGTACGCGATGCAGAACAACCTCGGACGGATGGAGACGTTCGTGTTCTCGACGCGGCTTCACCGGATCACCGAGGACCTCCGCCACGCGTCGTACCGGGGTGCGCTCGCGCGTCTCGGCGATGTCCGGGACTGGTCGGGCGGGACGAAGATCGGCGAGAGCCTCCGCGCCTTCAACGCGGGATGGCCGAAGCTCCTCGACCGCGACACCGTGGTCATCGTGCTCTCGGACGGCTGGGACACGGGGGAGCCGGCGGTTCTGGCCGAGGCGCTCCGGACGATGCGCCGGCGCGCCGGCAAGCTGATCTGGCTGAATCCCCTTCTCGGGAGCCCGGACTACCAGCCGCTCACGCAGGGGATGCAGGCCGCGTTGCCGGAAGTCGACGCCTTCCTGCCGGCCCACAACCTCGAGTCCTTCCGCGCGCTCGCCCGGCACCTCAAGCCCTGAGAGGGATCCAGCACCCGGGCCTCGTGGACAAGGCCACGTACGCGAGTCCCGGGAGCCGCTGGCCGGACCACCGGCCGGACGTGCCGCCGAGACCGAGCATGGTGGCGATCTACCGCGAGGATGGCGGGAAGGTCGGCGCATAGGGGCAGCAGGTTGTCGCCCAGGCAGGCCCGCCCGTCGCGCTACGTCGAACGTCGGGGCAAATCCCAGGGGCGGGTGCCATTTGCGCGTGCCGGGCTGCCAGGATTTGACTGCCAGACGCGTTGACATACGCGGTTGGGTTTACACATCAGGTAGATCCTACCCGGCCGCCAGTCCCAGTGGCGGTCGCGCCCGGCACCGGAAGTAGCTGTCGTTGTGGGTTGTTTCTCCCTCCGGTTGGGCCATGGGTGACTCCGAGACCGAGTGGGCGAAGCCGACCGTGGCGATTTTCCCCATGGCCGACTGCTCGTGGCTTGGTCCTTGCGTGGGAAATGCGAGTGCCCGGCTGCCATGCCGGGACACACAAGGAGGGGTCATGGGGAAAGCGATGGGAGGCAGAGGATTTCTCAGTGTCGCCTTGCTGGCCGCCGTGGTGGTCCTGGCCGGGTGCGGCAGCAGCAAGAGCAGCAGCACGACGGGCGCGACGGCCACGCAGACGCTCAAGCGGCTCGAGGTGACGGTGGTCCGTTCGAGCGCCGAGGCGCCCGCGGCCAGGCCGTTCCTGGCGCGGGCCGCGGAGCTCCTGGGCTGGGCGCGGGAGGCCGAGGCCGCGGCCGGGGAGTGCACGGTGAGCGCCGGAGGTGTGTCGGCCCCGACCGTAAACGGCAAGGCGACGCTGGTGGACGTCACGGTACCCGCGGGCGGGATTATTGACGTGGCGATCCAGTGCAACGGGGGCCCCACGAGTCACGTAAACCTCCCCGTGACGTCGGCGCCGGGCGCCGTTGTCGCCGTCACCGTGGAGGTGGGGGACAACAAGGTCGAGGTCAAGGCGAAGAACGAGCACGTGAGCGAGCCGAAGGTGAGCCAGCCCTCGCAGCCCTCGCCACCCGACGAACCCTCGAAGCCGAAGCCGAGCTAGGCCAGTTCGAGGAGCGGTTCCCAACTCCGGCCACAACTAGCCACCGGGCAGAGCTCCCGTCCCCCCCTGCGGGTGTCCAGGCCGACGATGACCGCCGGCCTGGACGCCCGGCCGGACGGGTGCCCGAGCTGAGAGCGAGTCGGTGCGGCGCACCTCCGGTCCCTGGCTGTTCTTGGGCGGCGTGGCGGCCATCCAGGCCGTCTTCGTCGCGCTGAACGTCGCCTTTCCCGACTGGCGCCTCATCGACCTCGACGAGGAGTACAACCTCCCCACCTACTTCCAGGCGGCTCTCCTGGCCACGGCCGCGCTCCTCGCGGCGTACGCGCTTCGGGTGGAAGCCGTGGCGCTCGCGCGCGCCGGCGAGCGCCGGACGTGGGCGCTCGCCTCCTGGGGCGGCGCCGCTTTACTGTTCGCCGGCATGGCGCTCGACGAGGCGCTCGGCATCCACGAGGAGTTCAACGGAGAGGCCGCGCGCGCGTGGTTCCGCGCGACCTCGCCGGTCCAGGGGCC
>JBGQGN010000107.1:0-9329 GCA_041497395.1 Methylomirabilia bacterium | reverse complement strand
CCTTCGCCGCTCGTCTGGGGGCCGACGACGGCCAGCACCGCCGGGTCGGCGATGAGGCGCTCGTAGTTGTTCATCCCGCGCCAGCGCGAGATGCCCTCGAGGCCCGGGCCCGTGCTGTCCAGGACGACGGTCTCGAGCGGGTGGCCGCCGACGCCCCCGGCGCGGTTCATCTCCTCGACGGCCAGCTCCACGCCCCGGCGCATGGGGACGCCCCACCGCGCGTCGGGCCCGGTCAGGGCCAGCGACACCCCGACTTTCACCGCGGGCAGCTCGGGTCGTCGAGGCGGGGCCGCCCCCGCCCGGGGCAGCCACATCATCGCCACCGCGAGGGTCGCGACGATGATGGCGATCATGCCACGCCGGGTCTCTGTGGGCCGACCGAGCCACCACGCTGGCGCGCTCACCTGCCGGACGCCTCGCCGCCTCCCAGCTCCGCGGCGGACGGCGCCGACAGCGGCGGCGGGAGCCCGGCAGCTCGGAGCGCGCCCCGCGGCCAGCACGGCGTCAGCGTCCCGCGCGGCGGCGAAGCGCCTCCCAGGCCTCCCAGGGCACGGGAGGCAGGCCCAGCGTCGCGGCCCGGACCTTAGGCCCATGGAAATCGGAGCCACCCGTGGGCACCAGGCCCAGCACCCGGCAGAGACCCAGGAACCGCGCCGTCTGCTCCGGGGAGTGCTCGGCGTAGTAGCACTCGACGCCGTCGAGGAGGCCCGTGCCGGCGAGCCCCCGGATCATCCGCTCGGGGTCCTCGTGGAACCCCGGGTGCGCCACGACCGCCAGCCCGCCCGCCCGGCGGATGATCTCGCACGCCTCACGGGAGGCGACCTTCCGGTGGGGGACATACGCCGGCTTCCCCGCCGCCAGGAAGCGGTCGAAGGCCTCGCGGACGGTGCCGACGTAGCCGCGCCGGACCATGATCTGCGCGACGTGCGGCCGGCCCGCCGAGCCCTCCTGGACCAGCGCAAACACCTCCTCGGGGTCGATCGGGTGACCCAGCGCCGCCAGCCGGTCTGCGATGCGGTGCACCCGCGCCGCCCGCTCGGCCCTGAACTCCCGCAGGAGGTCGTGCAGCCAGAGGGCTTCGTGGTCGAGGAAGTAGCCGAGTATGTGGATCTCGCCCCCGGGGTCGTCCGTGTTGATCTCGATGCCCGGCACGATCTCGATCGGCGGATGGTCCCGGGCGGTCAGGAGGGCCGGCACCACGGCATCGACCGAGTCGTGGTCCGTCACCGCGAGGACTCTCACGCCGCGCCGGACGGCCTCGCGGACCAGCTCGGCGGGCGCGTACGTGCCATCCGAGGCGGTCGTGTGCGTGTGGAGGTCGATGCCGCCCACTGGACCGTCGTCTCACCCCCGCCCGGCGGCGGTAAGCACGTACTCGATGAGGGTGCGCGCGCCGAACCCGACGCCGCCCTTCGGCGCGTACGGGAGGTCCTTGTCGGTGAAGGCGACGCCGGCGATGTCGAGGTGCACCCACGGCGTGTCGCCGGCGAACTCGCGGATGAAGAGCCCGGCCGTGATCGCGCCGCCCGGGCGGGGCCCGGTGTTCCGGAGGTCCGCCACCTCGCTTCGCAGGCCTTCGCGATACTCGTCGATGAGCGGGAGGGGCCACAGGCGCTCCCCGACCCGCGCGCCCGCCGCCAGCACCCTCGACTGGAGCGCGGCGTCGTTCGACATGGCACCGGCGCAGAGGCTGCCCAGCGCGATGGAACACGCCCCGGTCAGCGTGGCGATGTCGACGATCTCGTGCGGCTTGATCTCCTTCCGGGCGTAGGCGATCGCGTCCGCCAGCGTCAGGCGCCCCTCGGCGTCGGTGTTGTTGACCTCGATCGTCTTGCCGTTCATGGCGCGCAGCACGTCGCCCGGCTTGGTGGCGGAGCCGGACGGCATGTTGTCGGTCGCCGCGACGAGCCCGTGCACCTCGATGGCGGGCCTGAGCCGCGGCAGCACCTTGAGCACGCCGAGAACCGCCGCCGCCCCCGACATGTCGCCCTTCATGCGCTCCATGCCCTCGGCCGTCTTGAGATCGAGACCCCCCGAGTCGAAGGTGATGCCCTTGCCCACCAGGGCCAGCCGGCGGCGAGCCGGCCGCCGCGGCACGTACGCGAGGTGGATGAACTGGGGCGGCTCCACGCTCCCGCGGTTCACGCCCAGGAACGCGCCCATGCCCATCTTCTCGCACGCCGCGCGGTCGAGCACGCGGAGGCGCAGCCCGGCCTCCCGCGCGATGACCCGCGCGGCTTCCGCGAGCGCCGAGGCCGTCACGCTGTTCGCCGGCTCGTTGATCAGGTCGCGGGCGAAGCAGGTCGCCTCGGCGGACAGCTCGGCACGGCGGAGCCCCTCGCGCGCCGGCGCCCGGTCCCGCACCGCCGGCACGAGGAGGGTCACGCCCGCCACCGCCCGGTCGCCGTTCCGCTTCTCCTTGTAGCGGTCGAAGCGGTAGAGGCCCAGCAGCACTCCCTCGCCGGTCGCTTGGGCCCGGAGAGCCAACCCCAGCGCCGGCGCCCGTGTACCGAGCACCGGGATCACGAGGCTCGCTGCCCCGAGATCGCGGGCCCGGCGCGCCCCGGTGGCGGCCGCGCGCCGCAGCACCTCGGCCGTGCACTCCGCGCGCGGTCCGAGCCCGACGACCAGGACTCGCTTGGCGGGCAGCCGTCCTCCGGTGTGGACGTCCGCGATCTCGGCGGCGCGGCCCTCGAACCGTTGGTCGCGGAGGGCCAGCGCGAGGAGGCCCCCCAAGGCGAGATCGACGCGTCGCATCTCGGGCCCGAACTGGTCTGCCCCGGCATAACACTCCAGGATGAGGGCGTCCCCGGCCGTTTCGACCGGGGGCTTCGCGCTGACGTCGAGCTTCATCCTTCCTGCTCCTCCCGCCGACGCTCCGCCCCGAGGGCGAAGGCTCGGCGCACCATGGATTCGACCCCCTCCGTCACGTCCAGCGCGCCGAGCGCGTCCGGCTCGCACCACTGGACCGCGAGCGCATCCGAGCCCGCTTCGGCGCGCCCGGCCGTCGGGGTGGCGAGATAGTCCAGCAACACGTAGTGGTAGCGGACCCGGCCGGCGGGATCCCGGATGATCCGGTCGACCACCCCCACCAGGTCGTGAACATCCACGGCGAGGCCGCACTCCTCGGCGACCTCGCGACGAACCGCCTCCTCGAGCCGCTCGCCCACGTCGACGAGGCCGCCCGGAAGGCTCCAGCGCCCGCGCGCCGGCGGCTGACCGCGCTGGACGAGGAGCACGCGGCCACCGTCGACGACGACGGCGCCAACCCCCACCAGCGGCGCAGCCGGGTACTCCCGCACGCGATCGGGGCCGCGCCTCTCAGGAGACCGCGCCCGCCGGCGCCCCGGCGGCCCCGGCCGCCTCCGGCAGCCGCCCCTCTACCGTCCAGGCTTCGGTGCCGTACTTGCCCGCGACGAGCGATTCCACCAGCGCGCTCTCGTCCGGCGACAGGCCCGCCGGCACGAGCGGGGCACCAAGCGCCTCCGCGAGTCCCACGGCGAGGGCCTCCACGACCGCGTCGAAGCCCGGGGAGCGCCCCAGCTCGTCGGCGAGCGTGGTCATCCCCGTCGTGGGATCGGCCTCGCGCGGGAAGACCGCGCGGATTCGAGCCGGATCCGCGCCGAGGAGGACGGACCCGTGCTGGAGGAACGAGCCGCGCTGCCGGCGCTGGGCACTGCCGACGAGCTTCCGGCCTCCGACGGCGATCTCGTATGCCCCCGCACGACGGAAGCAGAACGCCGGCGACCCGGCCTGTCGGCCCCGGACGAGCGGCACCAACTCGGCCGCCACGCCCAGCCGCCCGAGCCCGGCGGCGAGCCCCTGGCCGAGAACGCGGTAGGTCTCGAGCACGTCGTCCGCGCCCGAAAAGTCACCTTCCCGGGCCACGACGCTGTACGTGACCTCGCGCGCCGGCGGCTCGTGGAGAATGGCACTGCCGCCGGTGGGTCGCCGCACGAGGCCGATGCCCATCGCGCGACACCGCGCCCGGTCCACCGTGTCGTCGAGCGGCTGTGCGTAACCCAGGGACACGGTGGCGGGACGCCAGCCGTAGAACCGCACCGTGGGCGCGCCCGACGCCCGGATCCTGCCGCGGAGGAGGGCCTCGTCCAGCGCCATGTTCGTCGCCCCGTCGAGGGGCTCCGTGACCAGGAGGCGCCAGCCGAGACCTCTGGGCATCGCGCTCAGGCGCCGGCGGTCGGAGGCCTGGGCGCGTCGACGCGACGCGTGGCCGCCCTGCTCAGGGAGCCGGCTCCCGCGGCGTCCACCGGAGGTTCGGCTGCCGCGCCGCCTGGGTCTGGTCGAGCCGCCGCACCGGCGTCGTCACCGGCGCCTCCAGGAGCGTGTCCGGGCTCGACGCGGCCTCCCCGGCGATCCGGATCATCGCGTCGCAGAACTGGTCGAGCGTCTCCTTGGACTCCGTCTCGGTGGGCTCGATCATCATCGCCTCCTCGACGATCAGCGGGAAATAGATCGAGGGGGCGTAGAAGCCGAGATCGAGCAGCCGCTTGGCGATGTCCGTGGCCGAGATGCCCTGCGCCTTCTGGCGGCGGGCGGAGAAGACGACCTCGTGCATCGAGGCGCCCGCGTAGGGAAGGTCGTAGTGCGGCAGGAGACGAGCCCGGATGTAGTTGGCGTTGAGGATCGCGTTCTCCGAGACCGCACGGAGCCCGTCCGGCCCCATCGTGAGGATGTACGTGTACGCCCGGACGTGCATCCCGAAGTTGCCCCAGAACGACTGCATCTTCCCGATCGACTTCGGCCGCTTCCAGTCCAGTCGCCACGCGTCGGCGTCGCGAGCCACCACGGGGGTCGGCATGAAGGGCGCCAGGTGCGCCTTGAACGCGACCGGCCCGGCTCCGGGCCCCCCGCCGCCGTGCGGCGTGGTGAACGTCTTGTGGAGGTTCATGTGGACCACGTCGAACCCGAGGTCGCCCGACCGCGTGAGGCCGAGCAGCGCGTTCAGATTCGCCCCGTCCATGTACACCTGGACGCCCTTGGCGTGACACAGTCCCGTCGCCTCGAGGATGCGGGACTCGAACAGCCCGAGCGTGTTGGGCACGGTGATCATCAGCGCGGCGACGTCCTCGTCGAGGTTCCGCTCGAGATCGAGGAGGTCCACCTCGCCGTTCTCGTCGGACTTGATCTGCACCGTCTGGTAGCCGGCGATCGCGGTGGACGCGGGATTCGTACCGTGAGCCGAGTCCGGGACGAGGACCTTCTTCCGCGGGCTCCCCTCCCGGTCCAGGTGAAAGGCCCGGATCATCAGGACGCCCGTCAGCTCGCCCTGCGCTCCGGCCGCCGGCTGGAGCGAGACGGCGTCCATCCCGACGATCTCGGCCAGGATCTCGCCGAGCTCGCCCATGAGCTGGAGCGCCCCCTGCGAGGCGTCCTCGGGCGTGAGGGGGTGGAGCCGCGCGAAGCCCGGCAGGCGGGCCATGTCCTCGTTGAGCTTGGGGTTGTACTTCATGGTGCAGGAGCCGAGAGGGTAGAAATGCGTGTCCACGCCGTAGTTCATGCGGCTCAGGCGCGTATAGTGGCGCACGGCGTCGAACTCGCTGACCTCGGGCAGGGCCGCGGGCCGGCGCCGGAGGTGCGCCGCCGGCAGGAGGCGCGCGGGATCGGCCTCCGGGACGTCCGCCTCGGGCAGCGAATAGCCGACGCGACCCGGCACCGAGTGCTCGAAGACCAGCCCGTCGTACTCGTTCATCGTCGATCCCTTCACGCGACCGCCGAGGCCAGAGCCTCGGCGTAGGCGTCGATCTCGGCCCGGGTCCGGCGCTCCGTCACCGCGACGAGGATGGAATCCTTGAGCTTCCGGTCGAACTGGGCGAGTGCGACGCCGCCCAGGATGCGGCGCCGCCGGAGGGCGCGCAGCACCGTCCCCGGGTTCTTCGGCAGCCGGAGCGCGAACTCCTTGAAGAAGGGCGCGGGGAACCGCGGGCCCACCCCGGGCACCCGCCCGAGCGCCTCCGCGGCGTAGTGCGCCTTCGCCGTGGACAGGGTGGCAGCCCGCCGGAGCCCCTCCTTGCCGAGGAGCGCCATGTGGATCGTCGCGGCCAGGGCGATGAGCGCCACGTTCGTGCAGATGTTCGACGTGGCCTTCTCGCGGCGGATGTGCTGCTCCCGCGTCTGGAGCGTCAGGACGAACCCGCGCTTGCCGTCACGGTCCACGGTGGCGCCGACCAGGCGGCCGGGCATCCGCCGTACGAGCTCCTTCCGGCAGGAGAAGAGGCCGAGGTAGGGGCCCCCGAAGTTGAGGTGGTTCCCCAGCCCCTGCCCCTCGCCGACCACGATGTCGGCGCCGGCCTCGCCCGGCGGCCGGAGGAGCGCGAGGGCGACCGGATCCACGCTCACGACGAGCAGCGCGCCGCGCTCGTGGGCGATCGCCGCCGCCTGGTCGAGGTCCTCCAGGCACCCAAAGAAGTTCGGGTACTGGACCATGACGCACGCGGTCTTGCCCGTCACCGCCTTGCGGAGGGCATCGAGGTCCGTCACGCCCTCCGCCCACGCCACGGTCTTCACCGGCAGGCGCGGCCCCGCGCAGTACGTCTCCACGACCCGCCGGGCCAGGGGCGACAGCGCCCCGGAGATCACGATCTGGTCCCGCTCCGTCACGCTGTGCGCCATGAGCGCGGCCTCCGCCAGCGCGGATCCGCCGTCGTAGAGCGAAGCGTTCGTGACGTCCATGCCGGTCAGCTCGCAGATCATCGTCTGGTACTCGTAGATCGAACGCAGCGTCCCCTGGCTCGCCTCGGGCTGGTAGGGCGTGTACGCGGTCAAGAACTCGCCGCGGAGAAGCATGTGGTTGATCACGCTCGGGATGTAGTGGTCGTAGGCGCCGCCCCCGAGGAACGTCACGTAGCGATCGGCGTCGGCGTTCCGCTCGGCGAGGCCTCGGAGGTGGGCGATCAGGTCACCCTCGGCGAGCGCGGCGGGGATGGCCAGGTCCCGGCCGAGCCGCGCCTTCGACGGGATCCGCTCGATCAGCGCCTCGACGTCGCCGACACCGATGGTGCGCAGCATCTCCGCCCGCTGCGCGTCGGTCGTCGAAAGGTAGCGCATCGTCTCGCCGTGACGCACGACTCAGTGCCCTCCCGCCGTCTTGAGGAACTCCTCGTATTGCGGCGCGCTCATCAGCTTCTCCGCCTCGGCGGGATTCGACAGCTCGACGACCACGAGCCAGCCGGCGCCGTAGGGGTCACGGTTGACCCGCTCCGGCTGCTGCGTGAGCTCCTGATTCACCTCGACCACGACCCCCGAGAGCGGCGCGAAGAGGTCCGACACGGCCTTCACGGACTCGACGACCCCGAAGGTCTGGAGCTGCGTGACCTTGGCGCCGACCTTCGGCAGCTCGACGAAGACGACATCCCCCAGCTGGTCCTGGGCGTAGTGGGTGATGCCTACACGGGCACGCTTCCCCTCGATCTTCGCCCACTCGTGCTCACGCGTGTAGCGCAGCTCGGCCGGATACGTCGCCATCAGTCTCTCCTAGCGCTTGACGCGCGGCGGATGGAACGGGGTCTTGACGACACGGGCCGCCTGGCCGCGGCCCCGGACCTCGACCGCGATCGTGGAGCCCACGGCGGCCAGTGCCGCCGGTACGTAGCCGATGCCGATGTACTTGTCGACCGAGGGCCCGTAGGAGCCCGAGGTCACCACGCCGACGGCCGCGCCCTCGTGAAGGATGGGGTAGCCGTGGCGGGCCACCGCCCGCTCGACCATCTCGAAGCCGGCGAGGCGGCGCCGCAGCCCCGCCGCGCGGACGCTCTCGATGGCGGCCCGGCCGATGAACTCCCCCTTGGCAGGCTTGACCACCCAGCCGAGCCCGGCCTCGAGGGGATTCGTGGTCTCGTCGATGTCGTTGCCGTAGAGCGCGTACTTCATCTCGAGCCGGAGCGTGTCCCGGGCGCCGAGCCCGATGGGCGCCGCGCCGTCCCTCTTGCCCTCGGCCAGGAGCCGCTCCCACACCGCCTCGGTGCCGGCGGCCGGCAGATACAGCTCGAACCCGTCCTCCCCCGTGTAGCCCGTGCGGGAGATGATTCCCGGCACACCCGCCACCCGGCCACGACGGAAGTGGTAGTAGCCGATCGCCGGGACGTCCACGTCGGACAGGCGTCCCACCAGCCGCTCGGCGTGCGGCCCCTGGACGGCGATCAGCCCCGTCTCCTCGCTCACGTTCCGCGCGTCCACCCGACCGGCAAGGTGGCGGCTGACCCACGCCCAGTCCTTGTCGATGTTGGAGGCGTTGACCGTCATCATGTAGTGGTCGTCGGTGAGCCGGTACAGCGTGAGGTCGTCCACGACCCCGCCGTCCTCGTCGCAGAGGAGCGAGTACTGGACCTGACCCACCTCGAGCGTCGAGACGTCGTTCGTCGTGAGCCGCTGGAGCACCCGGAGCGCATCTGGACCCCGGAACTCGAATTCCCCCATGTGGCTCACGTCGAAGCAGCCGACGGCGCTCCGCACCGCGCGGTGCTCCTCGACGATGCCCGAGTACTGGACGGGCATGTCCCAGCCGCCGAACGGGATCATCCGGGCGCCCAGGCGGACGTGGGCGGCATGGAGCGGAGTGCGCTTCAGGGCGGTCTCGGACTGGGTCATCGAGGTTGGTCCTCTCGTCCTCGGGCGGTACGCAAAGCGGTCGTTATTATCCCCTCGCCCCTCCCGATTTTCAACCGCGGCAGCTTCCGTCCGAGGTCACGGGGCGACGTCGACGTCGACGCGAGCCGGATCGCTTTCCTCCCGCTCGTCGGTCAGGAGGGTGAACACCACCCGCTTCCGGCCAGGCGTCGCGAACGCGAGCGCCAGCACGAGATCGCCCTCCTCGCGGCCGAACGCGGCGGCGACGACGCCGACCTCGCGCTGGGAGGTGACCCGCCGGGCGCCGTCCAGGTCCTCGACGACCTGGATCACCGCGACGACGTTGGCCCGACGCGCACGGTACGTGATGCGCGCCGCCCCCGCCTGGCCGGCGACCAGGCGGCCCGGGATCGCGACGTTCAGGATCTCGGGCCGGTCGGCCTCGACGGCGCCGGCCGGGCCGCCGATCAGCAGCAGAGCCACGAGGCAGGCCCACACCGGCCGACGCCGTCTCACGGCCAGACGCGAGCGAAGCGTGGAACCACGGGCCTCTGCATGCACGCCCACTCTACCCCCGACGGCCCGCGCGCCGGGACCCTCGCGGGGCCGAAGCTCCCGCCCCCGCCGGGCGCGCGACCGATCAGCGCAGATAGGAGTGCGAGAAGGCCCCGCCGTCGTCGTGCGGCGCGGCGGCGAAGCGATCGAGCCGGAAGGCCCGGAGGTCGGCCAGGTCCGAGCGCCCCCGG
>JBGQGN010000106.1:0-9401 GCA_041497395.1 Methylomirabilia bacterium | reverse complement strand
TGATGGCGGCGGCGCTCCAGGCCGCGGGCTGGCGCACGGCCTTTCTCTGGCTCGGGATCGGGATCGTGCTGGTCATCGTCCCCATCGTGCTCTGGCTTCTTCGGGATGACCCCCCGGGCGATGAACACGGGAGGAGGCATGGCGCCACCATCGGTCGGCCGCTCCCCGTCATCCAACTCGGGCGCCACGCCAACTTCTGGTCTCTGGCCGGCTCGTTCTTCATCTGCGGCGTGACCTCGATCGGGGTCACCGACACGCATCTGATCCCCCACGCGCAGGACCACCAGATCGCAGCGGTGACGGCCGCGTCGGCGTTCGGCGTTCTGGCCCTGGTCAACACGATCTTCACCACGCTCTCCGGAGCGGTGGCGGATCGTCTCGGGTACACGCGGCTGCTCGGCTGGATCTATGCGGGCCGGGCCCTGACGCTCGTCTTCTTGATCTTCGCGCGCGACCCCGTGTCGCTGTTCGTATTCGCGGTCGCCTTCGGGATCGTCGACTTCGCAACGATGGCGCCGACCATCGCGCTTTCCACGACGCTCTTCGGGCGCCGATCAGCAGGCACGGTGTTCGGCCTCGTCGCGCTCAGCCACCAGATCGGCGCGGCGCTCGGCTCGTACGCCGGGGGGGTGCTCCACGACCTGACGGGCAGCTACACGACCTTCTTCGCGGCGGCGGCCGTCCTCGCCGCTGCCGCCGCCGGAATCGCCTGGACCCTGTCCGAGACCCCGATCGTGGGCGCCTTCGAGGTCCCGGCGACGTGAGCCGCCAGGCTTCCTCTGGACCGGCGGTGAACAGCCGCGGCCGCCGGCGCGGCTACCCCTCCAGGAGGCCGAGGCGCGCGAGGATGTCGCCGAGCTCCCGCCGCGTGACGTCGTCGAGGACCGGCCCCGGCTGGCGCACCGTGCCGGTCGCGATGGCGCCGCGAAGGCGGAGGACCTCCTTCCGGAGCGCGAGCCCGATCCCCTGCTGCCCCTCGTAGCGGATGTAGGACGCGTGGCGGTCGAAGATCGCCGCCGCGCCGGCGCGGTCGCCCCGCGCGAACGCCGTGTAGATCCGCACGAGCAGGTCGGGGACCGCCACCCCGGTCATGATCCCGACCGCGCCGCGCGACAGCTCCTCGTAGAAGTACATCGCGTTCATGCCGCCGAAGATCCGCACGCCGTCGCCGCCCGTGAGCCGCCGCATGGCGGTGATCTTCGTGGGTGTCGGCGGCTCCTCGAGCTTCACGTAGCGGCACGCGGGAACCTCGGCCGCGATGCGGACGAGCAGCTCGGGGGACATGAGAACGCCCGTCGTGACCGGCTCGTCCTGGACGACGACGGGGATCCCGATCGCGCCCGCCACGGCCCGGTAGTGCGCGAGGATCGCGGCGTCGCCGCGAAGTCCGATCGGCGGCGCCACCATGACGGCCGCGGCGCCCGCGGCCTCCGCCGCCTGGGAGAGCTCGACCACCACGGCCGTTCCCCCGTGCGAGGTCCCCACCACGATCGGAAAGCGGCCCGCGGCGCACTTCACGAAGACCTCGGCCACGCGGCGGCGCTCGCCCTCGGCGAGCTTGTGGGCCTCCCCCATGATTCCCAGAACGTTCAGGCCGTGGACGCCGCATCGTGCCTCGAACTCGACCAGCGTCGCGATGCTGGCCTCGTCCACCTGGCCCGCGGCGTCGAACGGCGTGGCGGTGATGGGGATGACGCCCCTGAGATCCGTGGTCATGTCACGCTCCTTCAATCGAGTAGCGACCGCGCTATAATCCGCCCCGACGACCGCGCCGGCACGCGCGGTCCCTCGGCCACCTGGCACTGCCCCGGAGGAGACGGCCATGACGCTGCCCGCCGCCCTCGACGCCCTCGCCCGCGATCTCGACGCCGTGCGCGCGGAGGTCCTCCGCGAGGCGGACGGCCTCTCGCAGGCCCAGGCGGACTGGCGCCCGACCGCCGACGACTGGTCGGTGGGCGAGATCCTCCACCACCTCTCGCTCGCCGAGATCAACACCGGCAAGCTCACCTCGAAGCTCCTCAAGGACACGGGCAGCGCGGTCGCGCCCTACCCGCCCGACCTCACCGGGTTCGCCCCCTTGCCCGCCTGGCCGCCCGGCCCCCGCGAGGCGCCGCCCGTCGTTCGCCCCGAGAAGGGCCACCCGATCGGGCAGCTCCTCCAGGACATGCGGGCCGCCCGCGAGCGGAGCCGCCAGTCGCTCGAGCGGCTGGCGGCCGTCGACCCTCGCACATTCACGTGGCGCCACTTCACGCTCGGCGAGATGGACCTCGGCCAGTGGTGGATGCTCCAGGCCCATCACGATCGCGACCATCTCCAGCAGATCCGGCGGATCAAGAAGACGCCGGGATTCCCGCGGGCGTGACCGGGGGTCCTTCGGGGGGCTCGTAGGTCACCAGGCGGATCGGGGTCGGCCGACCGCCGTTGCACGGGTTGTAGATCTGCGGGCAGTTGGACACGGCGACCAGCGCGTCCATCTCCGCCCGGAGATCCACGTGGTCGCCCGGCTTCGACCATCCGTCGACGATCGCCATCACGCCGTCGCCCGCGACCGGGACGTTCATGAAGAAGTTGAGGTTGGCGACGATGTCCTTCCGGCCCAGCCCGAAGCGCGCGAGCGCCCGGAGGAAGTTGTCCCGGCAGTTCGGCGTCCCCGCGACGCCGTAGCGGAGGCGGTTGGACTCGGCGCTGCAGCAGCCGCCGATCGTGTCGTGGCGGCCGCAGGTGTCGGCGACGACGGTGAAGAGGCGCCGCCCCAGCCCCGAGTAGAGACCGTGGCCCGTCGTCAGGAAGATGGTCCCCGCGAACTTCATCGTGTCGGCGGCGTTGTACCGCTCGCTCGGATCGGCGGCACTGTAGCACAGGAAGTCCACCGCCTGCCGGCCCTCCAGATCCACGATCCGGAGGACCTGGCCCGCCGGCACGACGCCTGACCACTCGCCGCCAGCCGGGACGACCCGGTCGTCGACGACGCGTCCGGTGACACCGGCTCCGGGCATGTTCGATGGCGTCACGGCTGCCTCCTCTTCCCCTCGTCTCCCCAGAGTTCCGGCTCCGGCGGGGGCGCGCTCTGCGACGACCGCCGCCGCGCCGGCCGCCACGCGGCGCGTACGGCGGCGACGGCCGGCGCGTCCAGCCCGAGCAGCCGCTTCAGGTCGAGGGCGTTCTGCGTGGGAAAATCCTCGTTGTTGTTGTTGAACGTCACCGCGACGCGGCGGGCGTGGCGGTGCAGGCGCCGGGCGCGGCCGGCGAGCTCCCCGAGCTCTTCCGCCCCGTACAGGTAGTCGTACTTCTCGGCCACCGTCGGCTCGCGACCGGCGCGCTGCTCGAGCCAGGCCCGGAGGTTCCGGCCGTGAAGCCGGAGCACGGACCACTCGGCCGTCGTCGCGGCCTCCACCCACGGCTGCCACACGGCGTCGACCGTCGCGAGGACGAGGCCGTGTCGCTCGAGGAACGCGACGACCTCGTCCGTCCGCTCCGGGATCCACGTCTCGTTCCGGACCTCCACCGCCAGCGTGAAGCCCGGAAGGCGCGCGGGCAACGAGGCAAGGTAGGCCAGCGTCGCCTCCTCGTAGCGGACCCAGGGCGCGAGCTGGAAGAGGACGTAGCCCAGCTTGCCGGCCGCCGCCAGAGGCTCGAGCGCCGCCCGGAAGAGCTCGAAGCAGCGATCGAGCGCCGCGGGCGGAATGCGCTCCCGGTCGAGCTCGCCGCGACGCCTGAGCGGGACGTCCTCCGGCAGCATGAGGCGAACCTCGGGCGGCAGGGTGTCGAGGCGCGGATGGTGGCCTGTCATGAGGCTGTAGGCCTTGACGTGGAAGAGGAAGCCCGGGGGGGTGCGTGCCGCCCAGAGCGCCGCGTTCCGTGGCGAGGGCAGCGCGTAGTAAGTGGAGTTGACCTCGACGCAGTCGAAGAAGCGCGCGTACCAGCGAAGCCGGTCCTCCGCCGACATCGCGGGCCGCGGGTAGAAGCGCCCGGAGGCGATCAGCGACTGGTCGAGCCAGGACGCGGTGCCGACGCGGTAGTCGGTCGCGACGGCGGGCGGAGCCGCTCCGCTCCCCGGCCCCGGGCTCGCCGGGACGGCCTCAGACGGCGTCGACGAGGCCACGGGCGCCGAGCCACCGGAGGGCATCCGCCGCGAGGAAGAGCGAGCCCGCGACGCAAACCACGTCGATCCCGGGCCCGCCGAGCGCCCGCTCGAGGGCCTCCTCGGAGCCCGCGGTGAGCACGACGTCCGCCTCCACCGGCGGCAGCTGGTCGAGGAGCTCCTTCGGCGGCGTCGCGCGCGGGTGGTCCGCGGGGGCGAGGTAGATCCGGGCCGCCAGCGGCGCCAGCGCCTTCAGGATCCCGACCCGGTCCTTGTCCGCCGAGACGCCGAGCACCAGCGCGAGGCGTCGCCCGGCGAAGTGGTGGCGGAGCGAGACGGCCAGTGCCGTGGCGCCCGCCGGGTTGTGGGCGCCGTCGAGGACGAGCGTCGGCCGCCCCGCAGCACCGGCGATGACCTGGAAGCGCCCCGGCCACCGCACGTCCGCGCACCCGGCCCGCACGGCGGCCTCGAGAACCGTCAGGCCCGACGCGCCTGCGAAGGCCCGGACCGCCCCGACCGCGAGCACGGCGTTGCCGGGCTGGAAGAGCCCGGGCAGCGCGAGCCGGACGTCGTCGTAGGTGAAGCCCGGGCCGCGGAGGCGGAGCCGGTGGCCCTCGAGGTCGCTCGCGAGCGTCTCGACCCCGAGCTCGCGTCCCTCCACGAGGAGGGGAACCCCGACGGCCCGGCACCGCGCCTCGATGACCGCCATGGCCTCCGGCGCCTGGGCCGCCGACACCGCCGTGCCGCCCCGGATGATGCCGGCCTTCTCGCCGGCGATGTCCTCCAGCCGGCGACCGAGGAACTCCTGGTGGTCGTAGTCGATCCGCGTCACCACCGACACGAGCGGCTGGCCCACGTTCGTCGCGTCCCAGCGGCCCCCGAGCCCCACCTCGAGGACGGCCGCGTCGACGCCGGCCTCCCGGAACGCCGCCAGCGCCACGGCCGTCATCGCCTCGAAGAACGTGGCCGCGCCGGTCTCGAGCGCGGGCCCGATCCGTGCGGCGTGGCGGGCCAGGACCTCCCGCGGGACCGCGAGGCCGTCGATGCGAACCCGCTCCGTCACCTCGAGCAGATGCGGCGAGGTGTAGAGACCCGTGCGGAGGCCCGCCGCCCGGAGGATCGCCGCCGTCAGCGCGGCGACCGAGCCCTTCCCGTTGGTTCCGCCGATGTGAACGATGCGGAGCGCGGCCTCCGGGTGGTCGAGCGCGGCGAGGAGCGTCTCGATGCGGTCGAGCCCGAGCCGCATCCCCGCGCGCTCCCAGCGCGCGAGGCCGAGGAGCCGCTCGAGGGGGGCGGTCACGGCACCGGAGGCTCGACGGGCTCCGCGAAGAACGCGAGGAGGCGCCGGAGGAGGTCGCGGAGATCCTTCCGCTCGACGACGCGGTCGACCATCCCGTGCTCGAGGAGGAACTCGGCCCGCTGGAAGCCCTCGGGGAGCGGCTGGCGGATCGTCTCCTGGATCACCCGGGGCCCCGCGAACCCGATCAGCGCCTTCGGCTCGGCGAGGATGAGATCGCCCAGCATGGCGAACGACGCGGTCACCCCGCCCGTCGTCGGGTCCGCGAGGAGGGCGAAGTACGGCACGCGCTCCTCGGCGAGGCGGCCGAGCGCCGCCGCGGTCTTGGCCATCTGCATCAGCGACAGCATGCCCTCCTGCATCCGGGCGCCGCCCGAGCACGTCACGATGAGCAGCGGGATTCGCTTGCGCGTGGCCAGCTCGATCGCCCGCGTGATCTTCTCGCCCACGACCGAGGCCATGCTGCCGCCCATGAACCCGAACTCGAAGATGCACACGACGATCGGGTGCCCGTCGATCCGGCCGACGCCGGAGACCAGGGCATCCTCGCGGCCGGTCTTCCCCCGTGACGACTGGAGGCGGTCGGCGTAGCGCCCGCGGTTGTCCTTGAAGCCGAGCGGGTCCTGGGAACGGAGCCCCGCGTCCCGCTCCTCGAACGAGCCGGGATCGAGCAGGAGGTCCAGGCGCTCCTTCGCCGAGAGCCGGAAGGGCTGGCCGCAGCGGGGGCAGGTCTGGGCGTTCTTCTCCACGTCCGCGCGGTAGACGATCTCCCGGCAGGCCTCGCACTTGGTCCAGAGGCCCTCGGTGGTGATCTTGCGCGGCGGCCGGTCACGGCCGAACAGCCAGGCCACGGAGGTGCCCCTACTCCACCGGGCCGCCGCCGTTGCCGGTGGTCCCAGCGGCCACAGTCCGCGTGGCGGCCTTGAGCAGGGCGATGAAGTCTCCGACCTTCGTGACCAGCGCGGGATCCTCGGCCAGACGCTCCACCAGCCGGACGATGGCGCTGCCGACGATGGCGCCGTCGGCGTGCTGGACGACCGCGGCCACCTGGGCGGGTGTCGAGATCCCGAAGCCGACGCCGATGGGCTTGGTCGTGACGCTTCGGAGGTCCCGCACGAGCCGCACGAGCTCCGCCGGCACCTCCGTCCGCTCGCCCGTGATCCCCGTGAGCGGGACCAGGTAGACGAAGCCACGGCTCGCGCGCGCGATCCGGCGGAGCCGGTCCGGCCCGCTCGTCGGCGCCGCGAGCGCGACCAGGTCGAGGCCCGCGGTCTCGGCCGCCCGCGCGAGCGGCCCGCTCTCGTCGATCGGGCAGTCGGGCACGATCAGCCCGGCCACGCCCGCCTTCGCGAGATCGTGCGTCACCCGGTCGAACCCGAACCGGTAGAGCGGGTTGAGGTAGGTCATGACGACCAGCGGCGCCCGGATCCGGCCCGTGACCGCGGCGAGCACGGGCAAGAGCCGGTAGAGGCTCGTCCCCCGCTCGAGCGCGCGGACGGCGGCCCGCTGGATCGTCGGGCCGTCCGCCAGGGGATCGGAAAAGGGCAGGCCCACCTCGATCACGTCCGCGCCGCGGGCATCCGCCTCCTCGACCAGCCGGGCGGTCACCTCGAGATTCGGGTCTCCCGCACAGAAGTACGGGACGAGCGCGCGCTCGCCCCGGCGGCGGAGGCGGGCGAACGCCTCGTCAATGCGCGACACGGCTCTCCCCGGTCTCCCGGCCGGCTCCGCCGCGCGCGGCGCCCCGGGCGGCGCGGACGGTGTCGACGTCCTTGTCGCCGCGGCCCGAGAGCCCGATGACCAGACGAGCCTCGCGCGGCAGCGTGGCGGCGAGGCGGACGGCGTGGGCCACGGCGTGGGCCGACTCGAGCGCCGGGATGATGCCCTCGAGCCGCGTGAGGAGGCCCAGGGCCTCGAGCGCCTCGTCGTCGGTCACCGCGACGTACTCGGCGCGGCCGGTGTCCTTCAGCCAGGAGTGCTCGGGCCCGACGCCCGGGTAGTCGAGCCCCGCCGAGATGGAGTGGGCGGGCAGGATCTGACCGTCCTCGTCCTGGATCACGTAGGACAGGCTGCCGTGAAGCACGCCCGGGATGCCCGCCGAGAGCGGCGCCGCGTGACGGCCGCTCCGGAGCCCCGCCCCCGCCGCCTCCACGCCGACCAGGCGGACCTCGCGGTCGCCGAGGAACGGGTAGAAGAGGCCGAGCGCGTTGGACCCTCCGCCCACGCAGGCCACGAGCACCTCCGGAAGCCCGCGGAGCTGCCGTCGCACCTCGCGTCCGATCACCGACTGGAGGTCGCGGACCATCATCGGGTACGGGTGCGGGCCGGCGGTGGACCCGATGCAGTAGTAGGTCGTCCGGACGTTGGTGACCCAGTCCCGGAGCGCCTCGTTCATCGCGTCCTTGAGGGTGCCGCTGCCCGAGCGCACGGGGATCACGCGCGCGCCGAGGAGCTCCATCCGGAACACGTTGAGGGCCTGGCGCCGCGTGTCCTCCTCGCCCATGTAGACCTCGCACTCGAGGCCGAGGAGGGCGGTGATGGTCGCCGTCGCGACTCCGTGCTGTCCGGCTCCGGTCTCCGCGATGACCCGGGGCTTGGCCATGCGCGCCGCGAGGAGGCCCTGGCCGAGCGTGTTGTTGATCTTGTGGGCGCCCGTGTGGCAGAGGTCCTCGCGCTTGAGGTAGATGCGCGCGCCCCCCGCGTGCTCGGTGAGCCGCTCGGCGAACGTCAGCGGCGTCGGGCGGCCGACGTACTCCCGCGAGAGCTGCGCGACTCGCTCCCGGAAGGCCGGATCGCGCCGCGCTTCGCGATACGCCGCCTCCAGCTCGACGAGCGGCGTCATGAGCGTCTCCGGCACGTAGCGGCCGCCGAAAGCCCCGAAGTGCCCGGTGCGATCGGGCAGGCGCCGCCGCTCGGGCTTTCTACCCACGGCCACCCTCGGCGGCCTCGGCCAGCCGGGCGGCGGCCGCGCGCGCCGCGCGGATGAACCGCTCGACCTTAGCCGGATCCTTCCGGCCCGGCGTGGCCTCGACGCCGGAGTTGACGTCGACGCCCCACGGCCGCGCCACGCGGACGGCCTCGCCCACCGTCTCGGGCGTGAGTCCCGCCGACAGGATCACCCGCCCCCGGGCCATCGCCTCGCGAGCGAGCGTCCAGGCGATCGGGACCCGCACCTCGCCCTCGCTCCAGCGCGCCGGGCTGTCCAGGAGGAACGCGGCGGGCTTGTAGCGGTCGAGCTGGGCGAGATCGCCCGCCTCCCGGATCTTGATCGTCTTCAGCACGGGCCGCGGCATCGCCGCCACGATCTCGGGAGGCTCCGCGCCGTGGAGCTGCACGGCGCCGAGCCCGCACTCGGCGACGACGGCGGCCACGTGAGCCGGCGCATGGTCCCAGAAGACCCCCACCGGGCACACCAGCGGCGGCAGCCCCGCCACGATCGCTGCGGCGGCGGCGGGCGTGACGTAGCGCGGCGTGCCCTCCACGAAGATGAGCCCGACGGCGTCGGCGCCCGCCTCCACCGCCCAGAGGGCATCGTCGAGGGACGTGATCCCGCAGATCTTGACGCGCAGGTAGCTCATGACCCTAGCAGCTCGCGGAGCTTCCCGGCAGGATCGCCGCTCCGCGACAGGGACTCGCCGACGAGGACCGCGTGGGCGCCGGCGGCCCGGACGCGCAGGACGTCGGCGCGCGTCGCGATCCCGCTCTCGGAGACGACGCATGCGCCCGCCGGCGCGCGGGGCGCGAGCCGCTCCGTGGTCGCGAGATCGGTCCGGAAGGTCGTGAGATCCCGGTTGTTGAGCCCGATGAGGCCGGCGCCCAGGTCCGCCGCGCGGTCGAGCTCGGCCTCCCGGTGAACCTCCACGAGCGCCGAGAGCCCGAGCCCCTTCGCCCCCTGGAAGAGGTCGGCGAGACGGTCCGGCTCGAGGATCGCCACGATGAGGAGGATGGCGTCGGCGCCGTGGGCCCGCGCCTCCCACAGCTGGTACTCGTCGATGACGAAGTCCTTCTCGAGCACCGGGCAGT
>JBGQGN010000105.1:0-9460 GCA_041497395.1 Methylomirabilia bacterium | reverse complement strand
GCGTCCGTGCTCGAGAACGTGCTGGCGGGCCGGCTCGGCTACGTGCCCGAGTGGCCGAGCCTCGCCGGGCGCTTCCCTCGGCGCGACCGGGCCCTCGCGCGGGAGTGCCTGGCGCAGGTCGGCCTCGTGGAGTTCGCTGACCGTCGGGCGGACACGCTCTCGGGCGGGGAGCAGCAGCGGGTGGCTATCGCGCGCGCGCTGGCCCAGGAGCCGCGGGTGATCCTGGGGGACGAGCCCACCGCGAGTCTCGATCCGACCCTCGCCGGCTCCATCATGGGCATCCTGGCGCGGATCAACCAGGAGCGGCGCCTCACGCTCGTCGTCAGCCAGCACCAGCTCGACACGGCGCTCGAGTACGGCACGCGGATCGTCGGGTTCCGGGCAGGGCGGGTCGTGTTCGATGGTCCGCCGGCGGCCGTCTCGCCCGAGGTGGTGCAGGCCATCTACGGGGAGGAGGCCGCGTGAAGCGGGCGGCCTGGCTTGGCGTGGCGGTCCTGCTCGTGGCGATCGCCTGGCACACGGACGCCAGCCCCGCGCGGCTCGTGCGGGGGCTTCCCTGGATGTGGGACTTCGTCCGCCGAATGGTGCCGCCGAATCCAGCCGTCCTGCCCGCGGCCCTGGCGGGCGCGGTCGGCACGATCGAGATCGCGCTGCTCGGGACGGCGCTGGCGGCAGCGCTGGCGATTCCACTCGGCTTCCTGTCGGCGCGCAACGTCGCACCGCCCGCCCTCTACTACGTGGTGCGCACGGCGCTCAACTTCTTCCGCAGCATCGACACCCTGGTCTACGCGCTGCTCTTCGTGGCCGCCGTCGGGCTCGGGCCGTTTCCCGGCATGCTGGCCGTGGTCGCGTACACCACCACGTCCCTGGCCAAGCTCTACTCGGAGACGATCGAGGGGATCGAGCCCGGCCCCGTCGACGCGATCCGCGCGACCGGCGCGACGCCGCTCCAGGTGCTCCGGTTCGGGGTCCTCCCCCAGGTGCTCCCGCTCTTTCTCTCCTACGTCCTCTACCGCTTCGAGTCGAACGTCCGGGCCGCGACGGTGCTCGGCTTCGTCGGCGCGGGGGGGATCGGGCTGTATCTGCAGACGTACCTCAGGATGATCGACTACCCGTCCGCCTCCACGGTCCTTCTCGTCACCGTCGTGATGGTCATGGTCGTCGACTTCGTGAGCGCCCGGATCCGGGCGCGCCTCGTCTAGCGCCGACGCGGCATCCTGCGCGCGAAAGGACCCGCCGCATTGGCGGATTCATTGCGAGTGGTGGCCTACAACTTCCTGAGCGGCGGGAGCCGGGTGCGCACCGGCCACTGGTCTCGGATTCGCACGCACCTGGCTCCCGACATCGTGCTCGCGCAGGAATGCCGGGCGCCGCAAGACTCTCCGGGGGAGCGGTTCCGGGTCGGGGCAACGGACACGCTCCTGTGGGCGCCCGCCGCCGCGCGCCGCTGGGGCAGCGCGGTTCTTCTCCGCGGGCGCCAGGCGACCTTCCTGACGATCCCGACATTCGCGGGGTGGGTGGTGGGCGCGGAGCTCTCCGATCCAGGCTGGTCTCCCGGCCGTTCGCTGCAGCTCTTCAGCATCCACTGTCCGGTGGGCACGCGGGGCTATGTCCGCACCCTGCACCAGATCCTGGACGGGATCGCCCGGTTGCGCGCCGGTGCGGACCTGATCCTCGGTGGTGACTTCAACGTGGTCGTCGGGCATCGCCAGCCGCACGAGCGAATCCCGATGACCAGGGGACAGCGGGAGATCCTCGACCGGCTGTCCGAGGAATTCGACCTCATCAGCTGCTGGCAGGCTGCCAATCCCGGGCGCCCGCTCGCGCAGACCCTCCGCTGGTCCGCCGAGCGGCGAGCCCCCTACCACTGCGATGGCATCTTCGTGCCATCGGCCTGGGGTGCACGCCTCGTCTCCTGCCGGGTGGTCGCCGGCTCCCGCTGGGCGGGCCTGAGCGATCACAATCCCGTGGTGGCCGAATTCACCGCGTAGTACGATGACGCGCGCCGCTGGCGGCCGCCCGATTCCGGGACGTGTGAGCCGGCCCGATCCCCGATCGGCGAGAGGACGCGGTGATGGTGAGAGCTGACGGTATCGAGCTTCGGGGCCCGATCGAGGGACGGTTCGTCGAGATCCTGACGCCCGCCGCGCTCGCGTTCGTGGCCGAGCTCCAGCGGGAGCTCGGGGCGACGCGGGCCGCGCTCCTCCGGCGCATCGCCGCCTCGCCGTGGCTCCACCATGGCCTGGCCGCCGCCACCCTTGGCCTCGAGCTGGCCTTCCCGATCGCGCTCCTCAGCCCGCGCGCCCGCTGTCTCATCGTGCCCGCCGCATATCTCATGCACGTGGGCATTCGCGTGCTGCTCGGATCGAACTTCCTCGGTCTCATCGTCGTGTACGCGTTCTGGGTGCCCTGGGAGCGTCTAGCCGCAACCCTGGGAGCGGCCCGGCGGCCCGCCGAGGGGCCCGCCCGCGCCTGACGTGGCGTCGGCCGCGTCCCTGTCGCCGGCGGCCCGGCCTGCGTCTCGCCGCGCGGCCCCTCCCCCGCGCCGGAACGACGCGGCCTTGACACTGCCGCCCCGGCTTCGAGACTATTGGAGAGCGATGGGCACCGCTCCCGCTGACCCAGCGTGACGCTACCGTTCGTCCGGGACCGGCTCTTCTTCGCTGACCTTCGCCTGGCCGCGCGCTTCCTCCGTCGCGTGCCAGGTCACCTTCGCCGCCCCCTGACGGTCGACAGCGCGGCGGCGATAGTCCATGAGCGCCAGGCGCGGCGCGAGGCGGACTTCCTCGAACTGGTCACGTGCACTGTCTACGCGGACCCGCACAGCCCGTACCGCCGCCTTCTCGACCTGGCTGGGTGCGAGCGCGGTGACCTGGAGCAGCTCGTGCGGGCGGAGGGCGTGGAAGGCGCCCTCCACGTCCTGTTCCGTCAGGGCGTCTACCTGACGATCGACGAATTCAAGGGTCGACGGGCAGTGCGGCGGGGCTCCTCGACCATCGAGGTCGATGCGGCCCGGCTCCGGAACCCCCTGTCCACGATGCACGTGCCAACCCAATCCGGCGGCAGCGGCGGCACCGCGAGCCCGCTGGTCTACGACCTGGCCTCGATTCGCGATCAGGCCACCAACACCCTGCTCGTCCTCGAGGCTCAGGGCGGCAGGGACTGGGTGAAGGCCGTCTGGGGGGTCTCGACGGGCTCGGCGCCGGTCGTCCTGCGCTTCGGCTCGTTCGGCGGCCCCGTCGCCCGGTGGTTCGTCCACGTGAGTCCCGCCGCGCCCGGCATCCATCTCCGCTACCGCTGGATCCCTGAAGGCCTCCGGCTTGCCGCGGCCACCGCGGGAGTGGACTTCCCTCGCCCCGAGGTGGTGTCCCTCGCGGACCCCCTGGCCATCGCCCGCTGGGTGGTCGAGACGCGCCGGGGCGGCGGCACGCCTCACCTCTACGGGTTCACCAGTCCGGTGGTCCGTCTCTGTGAGGTGGCCCTCGCCGCCGGGCTCGATTTCGCGGGGGCACGGTTCACCGTGACGGGCGAGCCGGTCACGGCCGCGCGGCTGGCCGCCATCCGGGCCGCGGGCGCGGAGGCAGCCCTCGACTACGGCTGCGCCGAGGCCGGCGGGCCCGTGAGCCACGGCTGCCTCCGCCCGACGGCGGCCGACGACGTGCACTTCTGCGATGACCTCCACGCGCTGATCCAGCCGGGGCCCGGCACACCGCATCCCGAGGTGCCGGCGCGGGCGGTGCTGCTCTCGTCCTTGCGGACGAGCGCGCCGGTCATCCTGCTCAACGTCTCCCTGGGCGATCGGGCACACGTGAGGCGGCGGCGGTGCGGGTGCCCGCTCGAGGCCCACGGCTGGGGCACGCACCTCGACACGATACGCAGCTTCGAGAAGCTCACTGCCGGTGGCATGACGTTCCTCGACGTCGACATCGCCGCCGTGCTGGAAGCGGATCTCCCGGCACGCTTCGGCGGGGGGCCCGCGGACTACCAGCTCCTCGATGCGGCGCGCGACAACGGCGGGTCGGGCGTGGTGCTGCGGGTCCACCCGCGCGTCGGCCCGCTCGACGAGGGGGTCGTCCGCGACGCGTTCCTGGACGCCATCGGTGCGGGGGTAGGCGCCGAGCGCATCATGGCCACGTACTGGCGTGCCGCCGGCCTGCCATGCATCCAGCGGAAACCCCCTCTCCTGTCGGAGAAGGGCAAGCTCCTCCACGTGTGGCGATCCCGGACGACTGCGGCGGGCCATGCGGCGGCCCGCGAGGTCGTCGGATGACGCGCCAGAGCGACGAGGCCGCCCGGACGCTCGACGCCGACGCGCTCGCGCTCTTTGCCCGGAAGGGGTGGGAAGCCGGGCCCGGTGGCCCGCAGATCGGCATCGCGAACGCGGTGAAGGTTCGGCGGGTCATGCAGCTCACGCGCGATCTGGGGGGGCGGCCCTTCGAGATGCTGCGGATCCTGGACCTGGGCTGCGGGGAGGGCGCGTACGCGATCGAGGCCGCCCTCCGCGGGGCCGAGGTCCTCGCCCTGGACGCCCGCACCCAGCGCATGGCGCTCGGTGCCGCCTGCGCCGCGCGCCACGGCCTGCGCCGCGTGCAGTTCGTCCAGGAGGACGTGCGCCGCGTGACCCGTGCCACGCACGGGGCGTTCGACGTCGTGTACCTCCTCGGGCTTCTCTATCACCTGGACGTCCCCGACCTGTTCTCGGTGCTGGAGCATGTCTCTGACGTCTGCACGCGGATGCTGGTGGTCGACACCCTGATCAGTCCCGAGGGGGAGGAGGCGACCACCTGGCGCGATCGCACGTACCACGGCCGCCGCCATCGGGAGCATGACGACGAGGACCCCGACGAGCTCCGGCGAGCGCGCGTGCTGCGATCGATCGACAACACCTGGAGCTTCCGCCTGACGCGGCCGTCCCTAGTCGGGGGGCTGCACGACGTCGGCTTCACCTCGGTCCTCGAGTGCCACGCACCCTTGGAGCCGGGGAAGGCCGCGGACCGCATCACGGTCGTGGCCCTGAAGGGCACCCCGGTGCTGCTGTCGACCTATCCGTGGATCAACGGCCGCTCCGAGGTGGAGATCGAGCGTCGACTCGCGGCCGGGACGGAGCCCGGCAGCCCCGGCACGCCCGGGTCCACCGCCGAGTGAGCGCTCCGCTCGTCGCCGTCTTCTGCATGCCGGAGCGTAGCCATCTCCAGCGGCTCCTCGCCGTGGTGGCCGGCCTGGCGCGTCGAGACGTCGCGGTGTCGGTGTTCACGGACGGGCGTTTCCGGGAGCCCGTCGAGCGTGTCGGCGGCCGCCTCGTCGATCTCTTCGAACGCTACCCTCTTGAGGCGGCCGACGCCACGTCCCGGCCCTTGCCGTGTCGGTACGTGAGTTTCGCCGGCTACTACGCCGAGGCCCTCATGGCCGAGATGGCCCGGCTCCGACCGGCGCTGATCGTGTACGACACATTCGCGGTGATCGGCTTCGTCCTCGGTCGCGAGCTCGGCGTCCCGTACGTCAACGTGTGCGCCGGCCACGACATGAGCCCGGCCAATGCGATCGCCCGGCTGGAGCACGATCGCCGCCTGGCGCTCTCCGAGGCCGGCCGTCGCGCCATCGACCGGCTGCGTGACCGCTGGGGCGTGCTCGACGCGAGCCACCACTCCTATTTCACCAGCATCAGCCCGTACCTCAATCTCTACTGCGAGCCGGAGGCCTTCCTGTCGCCGGGCGCGCGGCAGGCGCTCGAGCCCGTCGCCTTCTTCGGGTCGTTGCCGCCGCCCGAGATGATGCCCCACCGCGACGGGGAAGCTTGGGGCCTCGGCTCCCCGGACGCCTCGTCGCTCCGGGTCTATGCGTCGTGCGGGTCCGTGGTCTGGCGGTACTACGTCCCCGAGGCGCTCGGCGCGCTCACGGCCCTTGCCGAGGCAATCGCCACCACCGAGTACGCCCGCGCGCTCATCAGCCTGGGTGGTCACCCGTTGCCGACGGACCTCCGGGCGCGCCTGCAGCACCCCAGAGTCGATGTCGCCGACTACGTCGACCAGTGGCGCGTCCTGCAGCACGCCTCGCTCTTCATGACCCACCACGGGCTGAACTCGACCCACGAGGCGATCTACCATCGCGTGCCGATGCTCTCGTACCCGTTCTTCGGCGACCAGCCGCACCTGGCCGCGCGCTGCCAGGAGCTCGGGCTGGCGATCCCCGTGGTCGACACGCCCCGGGCATCGGTCACGGCCGAGGACTTCCGGCGGGCGCTCGCCCGGGCGGCCACCGAGTCCCCCCGGCTGGTGCGATCCTTGGGCCGGGTGCGCGAGTGGGAGCGCGAGGTCCTCGAGAGCCGCGAGGCGGTCATCGATCAGATCCTCGGCCTGACCAAGGGCTAGGGGCGCCCGAGGGGAATCCCAGAGCCAGGGCCAGCACGTCGACGTCGGTCGGATCGCGCCGCTCGATGCGACGCCGCGCCTCTCGGACAGTCCGCGCCTACCGTGTCGCCGGATAGCTCCGCACGGGCAGCAGATTCAGGGCGCACTCCAGGCAGGCCTGCTCCACGCCCAGCTTCTGCGAGAGTCGCGGCACGTACTGCCGGACCTCGTCGACCACGCGCTCGGGACCCCGAGCTCCTTGATGTCGCTCTCGAAGACGACTCCAGCGAGCCACGACCATGGCCCCCTCGGCCACCACGAAGTCGATGGACAGGTGGAGGTCCGGGAACGCGGTGCGCAGCCGGCTGGCCGTCTGCTTGAAGCTCTCGGGCCCGGGCGGGACCGGCCCCGAGGGATCGTGGCGGACGCACTCGCGCGAGGCGAGCTCGTCGGCCGCCGCCAGGGTCCCCTGGTTCCAGAGCTCCTCGTAGAATCGGCGGACCCGGAGGACATGGGACGCCGTTGCCATGAGCGGAAACAAACCACGCTCTCGCGGGGGACGTCAAGGCAGCCGGCCGGCACGGGTGGACGCGGGCCCCTCGGCGCCCAGGAGGGTGTCGAGCGGAGGGAACGTCACCGCCGGATGCGTGCCTAGGCGCGCGAGGAGCTCGTCGAGGCATGCCCACGCCGGCTCGGAGAGATCGCGATGGTGGGTCAGGAGTCCCGTCGGCTCGGTGGAATCGACGCGTCCAAGGCGCCGGTCGGCGAGATGGGTCGTGATCTGGTCGAGGGTCCACGCCGTCCCGCCGAAGCGCTTGCCGGCCCGCCACTCGATCGGGTCGACGTGGGTGTTGAGCGCCCGGAGCCCCGCGCTCGGCACGGCGGCCACCCGCGGCCCGAAGGTCGACAGCACCCGGTATCCGGCCCCGGGCAAGGCGTCCCGCACGGCGGGGGCGATGCGATTCCAGGGCGGGACGAGCACGGCCCGGAGACGTGTCGGCACGAGTGTCGCGAGTCGAGCCCAGCCGGTGGCGAGCTCGGCGAGGGCCGCATCGCGCGGGCGTGCGGCGCCGAGCTCGGCCGGCCGCCCGCGTGTCCCGTCGGGCGCCGGCGGCTCGTGATTGCGATGCGCGTAGCCGTGCTGCACGACGCGGAGCCCGGTGGGCCCCTCGCGGATCGCGGCGGCGACCATCTCGTCGAGCCAGGTCGGCACCACGGCCAGCGCGAGCGGGGCCGCGTGGGCCGTTGCCAGCGCGAGCAGCCGGTCGAAGGCGGGGCCGCCGGCGCCCGCATCGTCGTCACGCCACCAGAGGGTCGCGCTCCGGGCCGGCCAGCGGTCGAGCTCCGCCGCCAGGCGGTCCCAGGCGGCGCGGTCGGCGGAAGGCGTCAACGTCGGGACGGGTGCGCGTCCACCGGGGCCGCGTGGCGGCGTGACGCCGGTCGACGTCGGCGCGTATGATCGGGGCTCTCGTCATGAGCCAGCTCGACTTCCACATCGAGCAGAAGATCGCCCAGCGCGACAGCATCGATCTCGCGGCGCGGCGGCTCGCCGGCCGCCCGGGCTGGATCGTCGAGTTCGGTCTGGGCCGCGGCCGATCGTACTCGCATCTCGTCGCGCGCTTTCCGGACCGGGAGATCTACTGCTTCGACCGGGAGCACGCGACCAATCCAGGCTGGGGCCCGCCCGCCGAGCGCGTCGTTCTTGGCGACCTGGCCACGGTGCTGGCCGACCCGGCGGTGCAGGCGCGCTTCCGCGGGCGCGTGATCCTGGCGCATCTCGACCTTGCCTGGAGCGACTCGCCCGACACGCGGCTGCACCGCCTGGTGCTCGACCAGACACGCAGCTGGCTCCTGCCCGGCGCCTGGCTCCTGAGCGATCGCGCGGTTCCGCTCGAGCCGTCGTGGGGTTTGGTCCCGCTCCCGGCGTCGGACGAGGTCGGGCACGCCCACCGCTTCCACCGCTACGAGCGTCGCCCGGCGCCCTGAGCTCGCGCAGCCCGGACGCCGGCGGCCAGCTCTGCCAGGATCTCGACGGACCGGGCCGCGCCCTGAAGGTCAAGGCGGACCGGGGCCGGGAAGCCGGGCCGCTCGAGGGCGGCGTCCATCGCCGTCGCGAGCCGCGCCGGCGTGAGCTCGGTCTCCGGCACGACGTCGAGGAGACCCCGCGCGGCCAGGAGCCCGGCGCGCAGCGGCTGCTCATCGCCGCTCCCCTCGTAGGGCACGACCACGGCCCGGACGCGGTGCGCGACGAGCTCCAGCACGGTGTTGTACCCCGCCTGGCTGACCGAGAGCGCGGCTCCCGCCAGGTGCGCGCCGAGATCGGGCCGGTACGCTTCCACGACGACGGCGGGGCGGCCGGCGCGGGTCGGCAGCGCGCGGGCCTGCTGGTCGAGATCCGCGCGCGCGGTCTCGGGCAGGTACGGCCCGGTCACCAGGCGCCAGGGCCGCGTCCGCGCGGCGGTCGTGAGCGGCCACGCCGCAAGGGCCGCGCGGAAGAGGGGCCCTCCGACCTGCCCGCCGCCGCCCGAGATCACGACCTCGCCGTGCGGAGCGCCGCCCGGCGGGGCTCCGTCGGGCGCGAGGTAACCCGTGTAGACGAGGCGCTCACCGAGCCAGCCGGCGAGGGCGAGGGTGCGGTCGAGCGGAATCGCATCCGGGCTCCCGTGGACGAGCACGCGATCGGTCCACTGGCGGGCGACCGCGACGGCCGCGAGCTCGAACCACGCCTGGTTCGGCTTGCTCACGAGGACGTCTCTGAGACTCACCGCGACCCGCGGGGCGGCCGCACCGCGCCGCGCGCGGTCGTCGGCCACCGCAAGGAGCAGCGGCCCCAGCTCGAACGTGAGGGCGTGCCGGCCGAAGGGGAAGAGCTCGAGCAGCACCACGCTCGGATCGTGGGTCCGGAGACACGCGAGCAGACGGTCCCGGCGGTCGGCGAGGTCGGCGGGCGTCGGCCGGCGACCGTCGGGGCGCGCGAGCCCGCTCGCCGCCTCGTTCGCCGCCACGAGCGGCGGGAGCGCCACGACCTCGGCGCCGCCCAGGTCGAGGTCCGGGACGGGCCGGCCGCCCTGGACGAAGATCACCGGCTCGCCGGCCCGCCCGAGCGCGCGCGC
>JBGQGN010000104.1:0-9482 GCA_041497395.1 Methylomirabilia bacterium | reverse complement strand
CGACCCACTCCGCCAGGACGATGAGCGTCCAGAGGGCCCTCGCGTGGTCACCGCGGCGCCTCCGATGCGCTTCGAGAAGCGCGGCTGCCGCCTCCGGGTCCACTCCCGCCATGCGGAGCCGATCGTCGCCCAGACGGGAGGCCGCCCAGGCATGGAGCGGCCCCCGGAGCCAGCGGGCGAGCGGGACCGAGAGCCCCCGCTTCCGGCGGGACACGATCCTGGACGGCAGGTAGCGGAGCGCGTAGCGCTTGAGGAAGACCTTCGTCGCCACGCCCCGCACCCGCTGTTCGACGGGGAGCGACGCGGCGAACTCCATGACCGCCTGGTCGAGATACGGAGCGCGAAGCTCGAGGGCCGAGTTCATGCTCGCGCGGTCGGCCTTCGTCAGGAGTCCCTCCGCCAGAGAGGTCTCCAGGTCGATTCGCTGGAGGACGTCGAGGACGCCCCCGTCCACGTCGGGAGCGTCTGACGTGTCATGCTCGATGCCAAGCCGCCCGAGGAGCTCGGGGGAGATGCTCGACGTCCAGTGCCGATGTCGATCCACCGCCTTGAGCTCGGCGGCCGCCACGAACCGCTTGAGCAGATAGGACAGGGTCACCTTTCGGTCGCTGGGCGGCCACCGCTCGACCAGGCCCCGAAGCACCGCGCGCGCCGCTCCGGGAAGGCGCGTGTAGCGCTCGGCCAGAGTGGCGCCCACGTACGTGGGATACCCTCCGAACAGCTCGTCCGCGCCCTCGCCGACGAGCGCGAGCTTCACGTCCCGCGACGCCCGGCGGGCGAGCAGGGCCGTGGGCACCCAGGCGGGATCGGCGAGCGGCTCGCCCACGACGCGGATGAGCTCCGGGATGCCCTCCTGGAGCGCCTCCGGCGTGACGGAGACAGGGGTCCAGTCGAGCCCGAGGTGTCGAGCGATCTGCTCGGCGAAGACTCCCTCGTCGTAGGAGGTTTCGGCGAAACGGAGCGTGTAGGCACGGAGCCGGCGGCGGGGCGCGAGGTTCTTCGCGACCGCCGCGACGAGGGAGGAATCCAGCCCCCCGCTCAGGAACACGCCGCACTCGACCTCCGCGTCGGACTGGCGCCGGACGGCCTCCCGGAAGATCTCATCGAACGCCTCGACCGTCGGGATCCGTCTCGGGGCTGTCGTGATCGCCCAGCGCCAGTATCGGTGTCGTGTCACCCGGTCCTGCTCGATGACGACCACCTCTCCCGGTGCGACCTTTCGGACCTGGGTGAACGGCGTCTCGGGCGCCGTGAAGTATCCGAAGCGGACGTAGCGGGCCAGGGCGCTCCGGTCCGGCGTGAGCTCGAGGGTGGGATCCACTCTCAGGGCCGCGATCTCGGTCGCGAAGCGCACCATCCCGTTCCCCTGGCAGTAGAACAGCGGGCGCTCCCCGGCTCGGTCACGGGCCAGGAGCAGCCGGCCCTCGCGCGGATCCCAGATCGCGACGGCGAAGACCCCGGCCAGCCGCTCGACGAAGCTGTCCCCCAGCTCCAGGTAGAGACCGGGAATGACCGCGACGTCGGTAGCGGAGGTGACGGCGCGTCCGCGCGCCGCCAGCCATGCCCGGAGGCTCGCGTGATTGTCGATCTCACCGTTGCAGACCACCACGATCCCGCTCCCGGCGTCGACCATCGGCTGCCGGCCGTCCGCGAGGCCGCGGATCGCGAGCCGCGTCGCCCCGAGCACCGCCGCGCTCGTCCCATGGAGGCCCGAGTCGTCCGGTCCCCGGTGAGCGAGCGCGTCGACCATCGCGCGGACCTGGTGGCTCGCCCGGGCGCTGTCGAGCCCTCCACCGGGAGCCGCGATGCCGCAGACGCCGCACATCTCAGGGCCGAGTCGGCGGAGGCACGAGGGCGCCCCACCAGCCCGGGCGGAGCTCCACCACGGGGACACCGCGGGACCTGGCGATGTCGTCGAGCAAGGGCCGAGCGTGGTCCTTGGCCAGCACGTACACGGGCGCGGTCTGGCTTGCCAGCCACCGCGTCCGATCGTCCAGCCGGACGAGCACCGCCGGCCAGTTGGCATCGCGCTTCAGGCGGTAGCGGACGTAGTTGCTGGTCAGCCCCCCTCGGCCACGCTGGGTGATGTAGGTCACCGGCTGCCCCACGTAGAAGGGCAGGCCGACGGCGAAGCACTCGAGACAGGCGACGACGGCGCCGGGCGGCAGCGGTGAGATCGCTCGCGCCAGCGCGCGCGCCGAGCTCGCCTCCGCGTACCGGGCGGCCGTGCCAAAACCGACCGACAGGAACAGGACCGCGGGGAGCACGAACACCCCGAGGGCCAGCCGGACATCACGCCAGGATCGGACCGCGAAGGCCGCGACCGCCACGCCCAGGAGGGACGCGACGAGAATGCCCACGTCGGGCTGCAGCCGGCGGAACTCGTTGCTCTCGAAGCCGAGCAGGGTCTGGAGGCGGTCCGGCCCGCCCAGGTTGCCCAGGTTGAGCGACAGCGCGCCGGCAGCGACAGCGCTGAGGATCGCGACCCCGAGCGCTCCGCGGAGGATGAGCCGGACGGCCCGGTTCTCCGGGTCGGCGAGCGCGTGGTCGAACAGGCGTCCGGTCAGGACCGCGAGCGCGACGATGCCCGGCAGGATGTAGCCGGGGCGCTTCGACTGTGAGCTCGAGAAGAAGACGACCACGACCACCGCCCACACGATGAAGAAGCGGTCGGTTCGCGTCCACCGGGCACGGTTCCGCCAGGCCGCCACCACGGCCTCGGGCAAGAGCACGCTCCACGGGTAGAAGACGAGCAGCAGGATCGGCCCGTAGTAGTACGCGGGCTCGCTCCGGCGGAAGGTCGTGGTGAGGTAACGGCGCATGGTCTCCTCGACCAGGCCGTAGTGGAGGAACTCGGGGTGCTCGTGGAGGAGGGCGGCGAACCACGGCAGGACGAGGGCGAGGAAGAGCAGGAGATTCACCGGCGCCAGCATGCGCAGGATCGCCCTCGGGCGCCGCTCGACAATGTGGAGGACCGCCAGGACCGCACCCGGCACGAGGAACCCGACCGGCCCCTTGATCAAGGTGGCGACTGCGCTGGCGGCCGCGCCGAGCAGGAGCCATCGGCGGCGCGCCGGCCCCGGATCCTCCTCGGCAAGGTAGCCGGCCAGGATGGCCGCGGACATGAACAGCGCCAGGGGCATGTCGAAGATGACCAGCCGCGCGAAGCCGATCACGAGCGGGGTCGTCGCCAGGACGAGCACGGTCAACGCGGCCGTCCGCTCGCCATAGACGCGCCGGCAGAACACGAACATCATGACGACCAGGACCGCGGCGCTCAGCGCGGAGGGCAGGCGGGCGGTGGTCTCGGTGCGCCCGAAGGCGTTGAACGAGAGGGCGACCGCGCGGAAGTAGAGCGCCGGCTTGTCGAGGTAGGGGATCGCGTTGAAGGTCGGCACCACCCACGCGCCGGACTCGGCCATCTCCCTCGCGACCTCGGCGTTTCGCCCCTCGTCGGGGTCGATGAGAGGGAGGTCGCCGAGCCGGGCGAAGAGCAGCACCGCGGCCAGGAGGAACGCCACCCCGGTCAGCGCCCGGGGCTGCCATCTCTGCATCCAGACCCTCGCCTTCGTCCTCTAGGGAAACCGCTCGAGCTGCCGGCGGAGGCGTCGGGCGGCCGACCCGCCAGTCCGAAGAGCCGGTTCGTGGCTCCGGGCGTGGTTGTCGACCGCCTGGCCCGCCCCGCGCCCGCCCATTGTATGGGCGAACGGGCGCGTCGGCTCAGCTGGGACCGTGACAGCTGCTAGGCCGGGGGAGCGCGGGAGCCGAGCGGATCGCGGGCGACGCGCCGGGGTCCGATGGGGTCGCCCGGCGCGAGGCACTCCGCCGGCGCCGACGAGATGAACCCGAGCGGGCTCCCGATGACGGGAATGTCCGCCACCTGGGAGAGCGTCTTCCAGATCAGGCCCACATCGTCCTCGTCCCCATCGTAGTGACCGGGCGGGTCGAACCCGGGGCCGAGAGCGACGCTGGAGAGCGCGAGCCCGAGAGACAGGAGGAGAACGACCGACGTGACGCGTCCCGCGAGGCGACGCATGGGCCATCGTAGCATGGCCCGCGCGGGCTTCCGGCAGGGTCGGCCGACGGCGGCGGGCCTCATGAGGCCCGCCGGAAGGGCACGAATGCTCGGCCGCTGCCGGCCGCCCGACCGAAATGAGGCCGAGGCGGGAGCGGACGGGCGGTCGGCGTCTTGGCAGACACCCCGCATACTCTACACTGGGGGCCACCGATCATGACCGGCGCGTTCCGGCCCTCGCGATCCACCGCGCCCGCCTGCCTCCACTGGTTGCCGACGGTCTTTGCCGTGCTCTTGCTCCCATTCATGCTCTGGGTATCCGCGGACTTCGGCGTCACGGTTGACGAGCTGGCGCGCCAGACATACGGGGAGGCGATCTGGCGCCTCTACGCGGGCGAGGTGACGACCAAGGCGGTGCCAGCCGGCAAGTCCCGCCTCTACGGGGGGCTCTTCGACGTCTCGGCCGTGGCACTGCAGCGCGGGCTCCCGCTCGACCCGTACGTCGTCCGACACGGGCTGAACGCGACCGTGGGGTGGCTCGGGGTGGTGTTCTGTGGCGCGCTGGCCACGCGGCTGGCCGGGCGAGGCGTCGGCCTGCTGGCAATGGTCCTCCTCGTCCTGCTGCCCCGCTACCTCGGCCACGCGATGAACAATCCGAAGGACCTGCCGTTCGCGACCCTGTCGACCGCCGCGCTCTTCGTGATGGCAGGCATCCCGGCCCGCTACCCATTCCTCACGTGGCCGCGGGTCACCGGTCTCGCTCTCGCCATCGGACTCGCCCTGAGCGTGCGGCCGGGCGGATTGCTGCTGATCGGGTATGCCGCTTGCGTGCTTGCCGTACAGGTCCTACGGTCGCGTGACTTCGACGGGCGCCGCCTGCGCGTGACCGCCTCGCTGTTCGCGGTGACGGTGCTGCTGACCTTGACCGTGCCTCTGCCCTTCTGGCCGTGGTTGCAGACGAGACCGTACGTCGGTCTGCCCGAGGCTCTGACCGCCGTCTCGAACTTCGATTTTCGCGGCGACGTGCTGTTCGAGGCCCGCGATCTCCCCGCCAAACTCGTGCCCTGGACCTACGTGCCCGTCTGGCTGCTCTACACGACGCCCCTCGTCACGCTGGTAGGACTCTTGCTGTCGCTCTGGTGGGTGCTTCGGCGGTCGGCGCTGCGGGTTGCGGTCCTTGGTCTGTGGGGCTCCGTGCTGTTCCCCGTCGTCTACGTCATCGCGATGGACTCGACGCTCTACAATGGCATCCGGCACTTGCTGTTCATTCAGCCTCCTCTGGTCGTGCTCGCGTCGCTGGGATGGTGGAGCGTGCTGCGCGCTCGTCGCTGGCCGATCGCCGCGACGGCGGCCGTGGCGCTCGCGGTGGGGCTGGCGGAGCCGGCGCTCTTCTGCGTTCGGAATCACCCCAACGAGGTGGTCTACTTCAACCCCCTGGTCGGCGGACCCCGTGGTGCGTTCGGCCGGTTCGAGCTGGACTATTGGGGGAACTGCATCTATCAGGCGCAGCAGCGCGCGGCGAACCTGGCTCGCAGGGCACGGGTGCCCGTGTTGGTGTCCGGCCGGCAATGGCGGATGATCAGTCTGAACCGCCCGCGAACACCGGAGATCGTGGTCACTCCCTTCGACTGGCAGCGGCACCACCTCGAGATCGTGCTGTTGCGCCGCCCGCGCGACTACGTCATCGCAACGGCCGCTCGCGGCGACATTCTGGCGCGGGTGGCGACGGCCGATGGCGCCTTGCTGTGCGCCGTCGTTCCCGGTCCGGCGTGGGCAGAGCTGGAGGGGCACCTGCGGGTCGCGCCTGAAGCAGGCGCCAGCGGCCTCGTGCGGTAGCACCCCGCCGGGCCCACGTGGGCGTGCCCGGCCCGCGGGCCCCCTGGCCCTAGGTCGTTCGTCGCGCGAGCCGGGCCCGGCCGCGGCCGACCAGAGAGACCAGAGCGTAGATCAGGAGCGCCGTGAGGACGATGGCGCCGCCGGCGGCGAGCCGGAGGTAAAAGGCCCCCACGAGACCCGCCGTCACCGAGAGGAGCGCCACGACGATCGCCCACAACGTCGCCCGGCGAAAGCTCCGGCCCAGCGTGAAGCCGGCCAGAGCCGGGATGACCATTAAGGCGCTCACCAGGAGCACGCCGACCATGCGCATGGCCACCACGGTCGTGAGCGCGGTGAGCAGGGACAGCGTGAGGTTGAGGGCGGCCACGGGCACGCCGCTCGTGTGGGCGAGGTCCTCGCTCAGCGTGATCACGAAGAGCTGGCGGTAGAGCGCGCCGATGGTCACGCTGACGCCGCCGCCGAGGGCCAGGATCACCCAGATGTCCGTCGGGCTCACGGTGAGGATGCTGCCGAAGAGGACCGCGAACAGGTCGGCGTTGAAGCCCCGGGCGAGGCTGATGAGGACGACCGCGAGGGCGAACCCTCCCGACAGGAACACGGCGAGGGCGGCGTCCCCCCGGAGGGCCCCCCGGCTTCGCAGGCGCTCGATGCCGACGGCTCCGAGCACGGTCATGACGAAGGCGCCGAGGAGGGGTGACATGCCGAGGAAGAGGCCGAGGGCGACGCCCGCCAGCGCCACGTGAGCGAGCGTGTCGGCCATGAGGGACAGGCGGCGGGGCACCAGGAAGACGCCGATCAGCGGACAGATCAGCGCCGTGACGACGCCCGCGATCAGGGCGCGCTGCATGAACGCGTACTCGAGGAACTCGGGTAGCATCAGGTCACTCGTGCTGATGGCTCACGATGCTCACCGCCGGACCGTAGAGCGCGGAGAGCGCCGCGTCGCTGAGGAACTCCGCCGGCGGTCCGTGGAAGATCAGCCGCCGGTTGAGGCAGGCGAGCTTGGAGACCTCCTTGGCCACGACGCCGATGTCGTGGCTCACGAGGATGAGAGTGACGGCTCGGTCCCGGTTGAGGTCGTGGAGGAGCCCGTAGAAGCTCGCCTGGGCCTCCGGGTCCACACCCGCCGTCGGCTCGTCGAGGATCAGGAGCTCGGGGTCCGAGATCAGGGCGCGGGCGATGAAGATGCGCTGCTGCTGGCCGGCCGAGAGCGTGTCGATCTTGGTCCGCCCATGGGAGGCCATGTCGACGCGGGCGAGCGCGGCGGCGACACGCTGCTCACCCTCGAGCCCGAGTCCCCAGAAGGATCGGAGAGTGGATCCCAGGCCGGTCGCGACGACCTCCCCGACGGTGGCGGGCAGTCCCCCGTCGAGGACGAGGCGCTGGGGCACGTAGCCCAGGCGGCTCCACTGGCGAAAGTCGCCCGGGGGGACCCCGAAGAGCCTCGCTCGGCCCGTGTCCGGTGTCGCCAGACCGAGCATGAGGCGAACGAGCGTCGTCTTGCCGGAGCCGTTCGGCCCGATGATGCCGAGGAAGTCCCCGGGGGCGACCGCCAGCGAGACGTGCTCGAGGACGTGGACCCCGCCGTAGCGGTAACCCACGTCCTCGAGCTCGACGACGGGCGTCACTTGCACTCGAGCGCGGTCCGGAGGTTCCTGAGGTTCTCCTCCATCAGGCTCACGTAGTTCTTGCCCGCCGCTTGCTCCTCCTTGGTCAGTCCCTCGATGGGGTTCAGGACCAGCGTCCTGGCGCCGACCTCCCGGGCGAGGGTCTCGGCGAGCTTCGGGCTCACCAGGGTCTCGAAGAACACGTACTGGACCTTGCGCTCCTTCACCTTCTTCACCAGGGCAGCCAGGTCCGCCGGGCTGGGCTCGGAGTCCGGCTCCAGCCCCGAGATCGGAATCTGGGCGAGCCCGTAGCGCCGGGCCATGTAGGAGAACGCCGCGTGCGTGGTCACGACCTCCCGCCGTGCGCACTGTTTGAGCCCGCCCGCGAACGCCGCATCGAGGGCGCCGAGCTTGGTCCGGTACGCCTGAGCGTTGGCGGCATACGCGGCCGCGTTCGACGGATCGACCTTGGCGAGGGCCGCGCGGATGGCCTCGACCTGGGTCTGGGCTCGGACGGGGTCGAGCCACACGTGTGGATCGACCGCGTGCATGTTGCCCCTGGGCTTTGCCCCGCTCTGCGCTCCCTGCGCGTGGTCGTGGCCATGGCCCTCGTCCGTGAGAAGGGCCACCCGCTCGGTCGTCCGGACGGCGACCACGCCCCTGGCCTTGGCGTCCCTCAGGAGCTTCTCCACCCAGGGCTCCAGCCCGGCACCGTTGTAGACGAAGAGCTTCGCCTTCTGCACGCGGACGACGTCCTGGGGCGACGGCTCCCAGTCGTGCGGCTCGACGCCGACCGGAACGAGGGTGACCACCTCCGCGCGGTCGCCGGCGACCTGCCTCGAGAACTCGTAGAGCGGGTAGAAGCTCGCCACGACCAGCGGCGTATCGGCGCGGGCCGGCGAGCCAGCCATGACGGCGAGGGCGACCGTGATGAACGCGACGAGGATTCGTGGATTCATTTCGACGCCTCCTAAGTCCGGCTCAGGGTCCCGTGTCGGCCTAGCGGCCGCGCGAGCCCCGACCAGAGCAGGATCGTGATCCCGAACACGCAGGCCACGGTCGAGGGCGGGCCGCACCACGGAGCGCGAGGCTCCGGGTCGCGAGCCGTTCAGTGCGCGGTGGGGCTCAGGAGATCGGGGGCGGGGCGCGGGGCGCGAACGCCGACCGAGCCGGGCGTTCGGGCTGGACAAGCGGGAGCGACGGGGCCGGGTCGGAGACGGGGTCCGCCTGGCGGAGCGTCTCGCGTGCGAGCGCCGGGAGGCTCCAGCCGGGTATGGCCAGGCGGGCGAGCGGGCACTCCTCGTTGTAGAGGCCGGGCGTCTCGGCACTGTGGAGGTGGACGCCCGGAAGCTCGGTGCCGAGGACGGCGAGGACGAAGAAACCGAGGAGCGCCGCGCGTCTCATTGCAACTGAGTTGCAATATATCGAGCGAGGACCGGACTGTCAATCGCCCGAGCGAAGGCTGCGGACGTCATGCGAGCGGGACAGGCGGGGAGCTTCGGGTGTCCCCGTGCCCGGAGCGAGGCGGAGTTCCCGCCGACTCGGTGAGGACGCCTGTCGGCGGGCAGGCTTACTGGCCCGGCCGGCGCAGGAGTCGTTCCCGGCGGCCCATGCGGATGAGGCGCAGCCAGTTCCGGAACCCAGCGGGGTCGCGCCGCACCACCAGGAAGTACCAGCCGAAGCAAGCCCACTCGAGCGGCCACCGGAGGTGCCGGCCCGGCTGGGTGGACAGGTAGCCGCGGTTCCGGAAGGTGTAGTAGCGCTTGCCGGGGTCCACCGGGTCCTGCACGTACGCGCGTCCGCCGAGGATCGGCTGGAACTCTCTCTCGCCGCTCGGGTGGAGGAGCGCGGCGGTCAGGCAGGTGCCGAAGGGAAGACCTGCCCGGAGCGCCCGCCGGTGGACGTCGATCTCGTCACCGCGCAGGAAGAGCCGGTAGTCTGGCACCCCGATGACGTCGAGAGCTTCCGCGCTGAAGAGGGCACCGTTGAACAGGCACGCGTGGCCGGGCAAGAACTCCCGCGTG
>JBGQGN010000103.1:0-9507 GCA_041497395.1 Methylomirabilia bacterium | reverse complement strand
GGTCATTCCTGGATCCCCTGTAAGACCTGGAGAACCGTGTCCATCGGGACCTCGTGGCAAACCTCCGCCCGCCCCACGCTCTTCATCAGAACGAAGGGCACGCGGCCGTCCCGAGCCTTCTTGTCGTGTCGCAAGGCATCGACGATCTCGCGCGGGTCGACGCCGCTGAACCGGGTCGGGAGTCCGACCCCCTGGAGCAGCGCCTCCTGGCGCGCGGCCGCGCCAGCGTCCGTCCAGCCGAGCCGCACCGCGAGACGCCCGGCGGCGACCATCCCGATGGCCACGGCCTCGCCGTGGAGCCAGCGGCGGTAGCCGGACAGGGCCTCGAGCGCGTGGCCGACCGTGTGTCCGTAGTTCAGCACCATGCGGAGACCGGTCTCCTCCCGCTCGTCCCGCTCGACGATCCGGGCCTTCGCGGCACAGCAGGTCGCCACCACCGCCTCGAGGAGGGCCGCATCCCGTCGCCGGAGCGCGTCCAAGCCCGTCTCGAGCGAGTGGAACAGGTCCGCGTCGAGCGCGGCGCCGGTCTTCACGACCTCGGCGAGGCCCGAGCGGTACTCCCGCTCCGGCAGCGTCCGCAGCGCCTCGGGGTCGATCAGGACCAGCCGGGGCTGGTGGAAGGCGCCGATGAGGTTCTTGCCTCGCGGATGGTTGACGGCCACTTTCCCGCCGATGGACGCGTCGACCTGCGCGAGAAGGGTCGTCGGCACCTGGACCACCGGCAGGCCGCGCATGAACGCCGCCCCGGCAAAGCCCGCCAGGTCGCCCACGACACCGCCCCCGACCGCGACGACCGGTGAGGAGCGGTCGAGGCCGTGAGCGACGAACCCGTCCCAGAGCCGCTCGGCCTCCCGGAGACTCTTGCTCTCCTCGCCCTCCGTCACCACGAGGACCGCGGGCTCGAAGCCGGCACTCCGGAGGCTCTCCGTCACGCGCGCGGCGTGCGGCGCGACGGCGGGCTGCGTGACGACCGCCGCCCGGCGGCCGAGGCGGAGCTTGGCGCACGCCGGCCCGACCGCGTCGAGAAGACCCGGCCCGATCTGGACCGTGTAGCTCCGGGCTCCGAGGTGCACCATGACCTCCCGCACCGCCTCGCTAGTCTCTACTTGGTGAAGAAGTAGAACCGCTGCCGCTCGGACTTTGGGTACGTCTTGGACGCGTCGAGGAGCGTGCCGACGCGTGTCTCCGTCAGGCGGATCTCGAACAAGGTGTCCTGGATCTGGTTCTGCAAGAAGGCCACGGCGTCGAGGTTCCGCCGCCGGGCCAGCTCCGCTTCGGCCCGCGCGTTCGGATCGGCCGCGAACTCGCCGGTCGCCGCGAAGGTGCCGATGACCGCCTGCGCGTAGGCGCGCGTCTGCTCCCGGAGCCGGGCAATCGAGTCGTCGAGGCGCTTGGCCTCGAGGTCCATGATCCCGAGGTACACGCGCGGCATCGTCGTGGGGAGCCGCTCCACCGGGCACGGAGAGGGTGGGATCGCCGCCCCGCCACGCTCGACCCGCTGGACGCGGTCACAGCCCACGGCAAACACGTACTGACTGTCGTCGTCCCGGAAGAAGATCCAGGGCGGCTCCTCGGCGTAGAAGCTTGCCTTCAGGGGCGCGGTGTGGCCGTGAAGGTAGATCGTGTACTCCTGAGCGAGCGCGGGCGACGCCGCGGCGGCAAGCAAGGCGAGACCGACCGCCGCCCCGACCGCGAGTCTCTGCACCGCCCGCACGTCCATCATCGCTCTCCTGCCGGATCGACCGGCGCCGTGGGCCGGACGATGGGACCGGAGAAGACCGGCGCCGGCACCAGGGCCGCCGCCGAGACCGTCTTCGGGATCGTCGTCGGAGCCTGTCCGCTCGGCCCCGGAGGGGCCAGCACGCCGGGCGCAGCCGGTAGCGCAGGCGGGGCCACGCCCGCCTGGCCGGGGTTCGACACGACCTTCGCCGTGAGGAACACCACCAGCTCCCGTCGCTCCGTCTCCGTCAGGTCGTTCTTGAACAGCCAGCCGAGCACCGGGATCTTCGAGAGCCAGGGAATCCCGCGCTCGTCATTGTTGAATCGTTCCTGGCGGAGGCCCGCGATCACGACCGTGCCGCCGTCGACGATCTCAGCCTGAGTGATGGTGTTGCGGGTGCTCACGACCGGAGCGATGAGCCCCGCCCCGGTCACTGGCTGGAGGAAGACGTCGTCCTTCACGGCGATCGTCATGAGGATCCGGCCATCGCCGACCACGCGCGGCGTGACCTGGAGCCGGGTCGTCACGTCTGTGTAGGTGACCGACGCCTGCTGGGCTCCGCCTACCACCGTCACGCTGATGATCGGGAACTTCTGGCCGCTGGCCACGGTCGCGGGCTGGTTGTCGACCGTCATCAGGCTGGGCGAGGACAGGGTCCGGGCCCGCTTCTGCCCTTCCAGGGCCTGGAGCTGGATGTCGAGCGCAAAGTTCGACGCGAGCCAGCCGAGCCCCAGGCCGAAGGGGGTCGAGCCGGCCAGCAAGCCGCCAATCGTGCCCAGCGGGGAGGGGAAGTTGGCGGCAGTCGTGGGAGTCGCGGCCCCCGCCACCTCCCCGGAGATCGGTCCGCCAGGGGGGGCGCCCCGCAGGTCGACGATGGGCCCGTTGGACGAGGTGCGCGGAGTCCACGCGCCGCCCCAGATGATACCGAGGGACCGCGCGTCCTGCCTGGACATCTCCACCAGCCGGGCCTCGATGTGGATCGATGGCGCCGCACGGTCGACCTTGTCGACAAACTCCTTGATCTTGCCGAGGTTGTCGGGAACGTCGCGCACGATCAGGGAGTTGGTCCGCTGATCGACGGTCAGGGAGCCACGCGGAGAGAGCATGCCGGCCGGCTTGCCCTCCTCCTTCTTGACCCCGCCCGTGATCGCTTCCTCGACCCCCTTCTCCTCCTGGGTGGAGACGACATCCGTGAAGAAGTCGATGGTCTGGACGCGCTTGATGCCCACGTGCCCGTACTTGAGCTTGACAACTTCCTCGACCAGCGGGGCCAGCAAGCCTTCCAGCTGTTGCCGCTTGACCTCGAACTCCTGGCGGGCCAGCGCGGCCGCCCGCTCCTGCTCGGCGAGCCGGAGGTCCCCCTCCTTGCGCCGCTGCGAGATCTCGACCTCACGCTGCTCGGCCTTGAAGGCCGCTTCGGCCTCCTTCGTGAGGTTTTCGAGCTTGTCGACCCGGATGATGTTGCCTTCCTGCACGTAGGCGAGCTTGGCCGCCCGCACGACCGAGTCCAGGGCCTGCTGCCAGGGAACGTTCTGGAGCTTGACCGTCACCTTGCCCTTGACGTCCTCGCTCGTCACGATGTTGAGCCCGCTGAACTCGGCAAGGATGCGGAGGATGTTATTGATGTCCGCGTCCTTGAAGTCCAGCGAGATGAGGCGCGGTCGCTGCAGCCCGCCGGCCGCCTGGGCGACGATCGGCGCGCGAAGCTGGGCCAGCAGCACGGGGCTGCCCGCCACCTCGCCTCCCCTCGCCGCCCCCGCGAGGGCAAACGTCCAGGCACAGCCCAGGAGGACCAGGACTCCTCGTCTAGCCACGCCGCTCCCCCCCATCCTCGACCGTCGCGATCGGGCCGCGATAGCCACTGGCTTTCCTACTGTCCGTCCGGCTTCGGCAGCCGGAGCTCGACGGTCCGCTCCCGCGTGCCAACCCCCGGGACTTCTTCCCGGACCACGAACCGGACGCGATCCCGCTCCAACGCCACGACCTTCCCGCCGAACTTCTCCTCGTTGAGGCGCAAGTAGTAGCCGAGACCATCGGGCGTTTCCACGAGCGCCCGGATTATCTCGGGATCCTTCACGTCCCAGACGATGCCCACGAGCTTGAGGTTCGCGACCTCCTGAACCTTTCGCTCCTCCCCCGGATCGAGCTTTCGCACCAGGGGCTCGAACGGGTCCCGGGGGCCGGTGGGCGCCGGGGCGCCGGCCGTCGGGGCGGCGGGCGCCGGAGCCGCCGACGGCGCAGCGCTCGGTGCGGGCGCCTTCGGCACCGGCAGCGGCGTCGGGAACTTCGGCTGGGACTGAGCCCACGCCACGGCCGTCAGGAGGCTCGCGGCGACGACTGTCGCCAGCCGGAGCCCGCCCAACCCCGACCGGGACAAGCCTGGAAGGTGCATCATCCCCTCCATCGTGGCCCGCTAGCGCTTGGCTGGCTGCTGGGCCGCCGCCGGCCCGGGCGTCGCCGCCGCAGCAGGAATGGGAATCGCCTGGAAGACCACCGCGACGAGATCGGCGCGCATGCTCCCCGGGGACAGATCGGTGCCGCGGCCGCCGGGGGCGGCCGGGACCCCCGCGCGCTGCCGGGCCTGGACCTTCACCTCGTTGAGCGTGACGAGACGCGGCAGCTGCGCGAGCTGATCCGCGAACTTCAGCAGCTCGTGGTAGCCCCCGCCCACCCCGACTTCCACCGGGATCTCCACGTAGAGCTCCTGCAGGCGGTTTGGCCGGCGCCGAACCTGGCCGACGGTCAGCCCGGATTTGCCGGCCAGCGTCTCCACGCTCCGGAGCACCGCCGCCGATTCGTGCTCGGTCGGCAGCCGGCGGGACAGCTCGCGAAGCTGGACCTCGAGGGCTTCCCGCTCGCGCTTGATGCGCCCGAGGTTGGCGACCATCTGCTGGGCGTTGCTGACTTCCCTCTGCAGGCCATCCCGCTCCACCGCAAGCTTCGCGGTCTCATCGCGCAGGCCCTTCACGCCAGCGAAACCGGCGATACCAGACCAGGCGAAGTAGCCGGCACCGAGGATGAGGAGGCAGACCAGGATGATCTGCTGCCGTTCCGTGCGGTCCATCGTCCTCTTATCCTCTCCGATCAGAGCTTGACCGTCGCCGTGACCTCGAAGGACACGACGCGCGTCTGCTCGACCCGTTCAGCCTCGGTCACGACGAAATCCACGTCCGCGAAGATGCCAACCTTGCGCAGGTTGTCCATGAAATCGGCGATCTGGAAGTTGTTGAACGCCCCGCCCTTGATGACCACGGAGTACCCCGCGAGCTGCGAGACTTCTCGCGTGGCCGGAGCCGGGCCCCGCTGCGGCGGGCGCGCCGCCTGAGCCTCGACCTCCGTGCGCTTGGCCTCGAGCCGCCCCAGGGTCTCGCTCATCGTGGCGGCGGTCTGCTCCTCGACACGGACCTTGACTTCCTGGGGCTTCATGTCGACCCCGTAGAGCCAGACGCCCTGCGGCACCGCCCGGAGCACACCGGTGAGCATGGCCAGCGGCACGCCCTGACTCTTGGCGACCTTGCCGATCACCTCGATCCGCCGCTGGATCTCGATCTTCGCCCTCTCGGCCTGGTCGAGCTCGTTGAGCTGACCCTTCAGCTGCTCGTTCTGGGCCTTGAGGCTCGTGATCTGAGTCTGGTAGTCGCGCTTCGTGGACCACGCGCGATACCCGAGCAGGCCCATCGTCAACAGCAGCAGCACGAAGACGCCGCCCAGGATCCGGGTGAGGAGCCCGGCGCTGACCCCGGCGCGGAGGGTTGGAGCCGCCGCGCGCCCGGTTCGGGCCGCGCGCGCTTCCCGTGGGAGCAGGTTGATTTTGATCGCCACGGTATCCCGTCCTTACTTCCGGTCGTCCGGATAGCGCATCGCCAGCCCGGTCGCGACGCTCGCGAGCGGCGCCAGCTTCTCGACCATGCCCGCATCGGTCCCGGTGCCCACGTCAACCCGCTTGAAGGGGTTCGCCCGGATCACCTCGATCCCCCACTGTCCGGCCAGGAACTCCTGGAGACCCGGGATCAGAGCGCAGCCGCCCGAGAGGAAGATCCGCTGGATACGCTCGTGCTCGGCAGTGGTGCCGAAGTAGTCGAGCGTTCGCTGAATCTCCTGGCCGATCTCCTGGGAGACCAGGTCCAGGACCGGCTCCACCTCGACCCAGCTCACCGACCCCTGCTCGCCCCGCACGATGGCCTCGGCCTCGGCCGGGGCCAAGTCGAAGCGCTGGGCGATCGTCGAGGCGTACTGCCGGCCCCCGACGAAGATGTCGCGGGCGTACACGTTCACCCCGCCCTGCATGATGTTCGTGTTCGTGGTCTCGTGCCCGATGTTCACGAGCGCCACGACCTCGTTGCCCTGGCCAGGCTCGTTGTGCTGGTACTGCGTCTCGAGCGCGAAGACGTCGACGTCCACCACCACGACGTTGAGCCCGCACGCCTCCACGACGTCCGCGTAGCTCTGGACCTTGCCCTTCTTCACCGCGACCAGCATGACTTCCAGCTGAGGTCCGTCCTGCCGCAGGATCTGGAAATCGATGTTGACGTCGTCGATGTCGAAGGGGATGTGCTGCTCGGCCTCCCAGCGGATGGACTCACCGAGCTCGCTCTCCGACATCTTGGGGAGGTTGACGCGCTTGGCGATGACGGAGCCTCCCGACACACCGATGACGGCCTCGGTGGCCTGGACCCCGCCCTGCACGAGGGCCTGCCGGATCGCCTGCTGCACCGCGTCCGGCTGCTTCACCTCGCCGCCCTGGATCGCGCCGGCGGGCACGTGGGCGATGCCGAATCCGCCCAGCTCGTAGGCCGACCCCTTCGGCCTGAGCTCGACCACCTTGACCGCGCTCGTGCCGATGTCCAGGCCGACTACTTCGGGTCGCTTCTTCTTCTTCCAGAACGTCATGGGTTATTCCTCACTGCCCGCGAGTCTCGCGCAGCACCCGCGAAACCCCAAAACTATTTTTTTTCGCTCTTCCATCGTTCTATTTACAGATCTTTGTAGTAATTCATAGTTGGTGAGTATGCCTCTCACGCGATTGGGAGTCAACATTTTAAAACACCAACGATTACACGAGCTTAGGATTCGGCTAGCCGCGTTTGCGGCCGGCCAGAAGCCCGCGGACGGTGGTCAGGAACTCCTGAATATCGAACGGCTTAGAGATCACGAGATCGACGCCCAGCTCGCGTGCGCGGCGTGTCGCGCGCGCCCGATCGAACCCGGACAGGATCACGACCGGCGTGGTCGCATCGACCTGTTTCACGGCTTCGACGACCTCCCATCCGGGAACGTCCGGCATGCCGAGATCGGTGATGACGAGGTCGTACGCGCCCTCGCGCTCACGCACCTTGGCGATGCCTTCGAGGCCCGAGCCCGCCAGCGTGACGGAGTAGGCGGCGCCGCGCAGCATGTCGCCGACGGCCGTCCGGACGGTCTCGTCATCGTCGACCAGCAGCACCTGCGGGCGATCCGTCTCGGCGGCCGCGAGCGGAGCGGGCGCGCCCTCGCCAGCCGTCGGCAGGCGCAGCGTGACCGTCGTGCCGCGCCCTTCCTCGCTGTCGACCGTGGAATCGCCTCCGTGGCGGGCCATGACTCCGTAGACCATCGAGAGCCCGAGGCCCAGGCCGGTCTCACCCTTGGTCGAGAAGAACGGCTCGAACGCCCGCCGGCGGACCGCCTCGGACATGCCGACGCCCGTATCCGACACCGACACGGTGCCACGGCCGGCGTCGAGCCCGGTGCGAATCGTGATCGTTCCGCCCCGCGGCATGGCGTCCACGGCGTTGTAGAGCAACTGCACGGCGGCTTCGAGGAGCTCCGACTCGGCCCCGATGAGCTGCGCGTGCGGCCCGAAGTGGGTGATCAGCTCGATGGGCGCGCCGCGCGCCGTGGGCTCGTCCCGCCATTTCGCCCGCGTCTGCTCGACCGCGCGCTGGACGACGTCGTTCAGGTCGACGGGGCCGAAGGGCTCGGCCGGCCGGGAGCGGCTGAACTCCTGGATCCGCGAGAGGGCGTCGATCCCGGTGCGCGTGGCGGACTCGATCTCGTGCAGGCCCGAGGCGATCTCCCGGGACTTCTCCCGCGAGGCCCGCTTCACCAGGAGCTGGGTGCGTCCGAGAATGCCCGCCAGCACGTTGTTGAAAACGTGCCCCACCCCGCCGGCCATGTTCAGGAGGGCCTGCATCTTCTCGTCGACCGGGATCCGGCCGGCCCGCGCGGTCAGCTGGTCCTGCGCCGTTTCCAGCTCCTCGAGCCGCCGGCGCAGCCGCCGGAGCTCCTCTTCGTCGATCCGAGTGGTGTCGCGGACCACCTCGCGCACGACCTCGCGGTCGACGGGCACCTCCCGGATGATCTCCACCGGAACGTCCCGGACGATCTCCTTGACCACTTCGACCGGGACCTCCCGGACGACCTCGCGGTCGACGGGCACCTCTCGCACGACCTCCACGGGAACTTCGCGGATGACCTCGCGCTCGACCGTGACTTCCCGCACCACTTCCTTCAGAAACTCCACGGGAACCTGAACCGGGACCTCCCGGATGACCTCCACCTCGCGGATCACCTCGACCGGAACTTCCCGCACCACCTCCCGCACGACCTCGCGGTCGACGGGCACCTCCCGGATGACTTCCTTCACGACCTCCACCGGCACTTCCCGGACGACCTCCCGGTCGACCGGCACTTCTCGCACGACCTCCTTCAGGAACTCCACGGGAACCTGGACGGGGACCTCCCGGATGACCTCCACCTCGCGGATCACCTCGACCGGAACTTCCCGCACCACCTCCCGCACGACCTCGCGGTCGACGGGCACCTCCCGGATGACCTCCTTGACGACCTCCACCGGCACTTCCCGGACGACCTCCCGGTCGACGGGCACCTCCCGGATGACCTCCACCTCGCGGATGACCTCGACTGGCACCTCTCGCACGACTTCCTTCACGACCTCGACCGAAGAGGCCGCGGCGGGCTGGGCGGCCCGCAGGAAAGAGGCCACCACGCCCGCCGCGAGCTGGGAGGCGAGGAGCTCCGCCGGCGTCGCGGCGCTGTCACCCGATCGACCCACCAGCAGGAGGCCCACCAGATCCTCGCCCGCGCGCAACGGAAGGACCCCGGCTGTCCCGACACCTTTGCTCGGCCGCGTCAGCCAGAGGGGCTCGCCCCGCCCGAGAACCTGCCGGACCTTGTCGGCCGGCAGGCGGGACAGCGCCATGCTCTCGGGGGCGGCGACGATCCACGAGAGGGCACCACCCGTTCCCGGCATGGCGAGCGCCGCCCATTCCATCCCCGTGGCGCGGGCAACTCCCGGGAGCATCGCCTTGGCCGCGTCACCCGGGGCCCCCGTGTGGCGGAGAGCGTCCTCGAGTGCCGCCGTCAGGGGCTCGAGCAGGTGGATGCCGTCGTGGGAGACCGCGGGTCCGGCGGCCGCAGATCCTCCGACCTCCTCCCCACCCGGCACGACCTCGGCCTTCCTGAGGAGATCGATGAGGAGGCGGGCGCCGCGAACGCTCATCACCTCGACGCCCGGGGGCTTGATCGACAGGAGACGCTCGTACTGGCGCTCGTCGCCGCTGACCTCGAGGACGAGGTTGGCCTCGGTCTTGAACACCTCCATGGCGTTCTTGATGACCTGAAGGTGGAGGCTCTTCGCGAGCTTGCCCCCCTCGGAGCGGTCACTCGCGTCGGCGACGATGGCAATCGTGACTCCCGGAACGGCCCGGAGCGCCTCGAGCGCCTGGACGAGGTGGATCCCCGTCCCGACCAGCCCTACCTTGTACGTGCCGCTCGGGGGCGGTGGCATG
>JBGQGN010000102.1:0-9511 GCA_041497395.1 Methylomirabilia bacterium | reverse complement strand
TTGACGCACGCAAGCGCCTGGCCTGGCGATGCGAGATGCTCGAGCACGAAGCAGACGAACACGTGGTCGAAGCTCTCCGGAGAGAAAGGCAGCGCATGAATGTCCGCGCGCTGGAACGTGATGTTGTGGATCCCGGCGGCCCGCACCCGCTCCTCCGCGGCAGACAATGAATCCGCGGAGACGTCGACGGACAGGATCCTGGCGCGGGGGCTTCGGCTGGCCAGTGCCACGCTCTGCGCTCCGACGCCGCATCCAGCCTCGAGCACCATGTCGCCTGGCGGGTAGCACGTGTCGGAGTGCAACAGCTCCGTCAGGGTGGTGGCCTGATCGATGAGCCGGTCCTTCTCGCGGTCCGAGTAGCCGTGCACATATCCTTGGTCGGCGGTCACGGCTGGGATCCTCTTCCGTCCATGACGGCTAGCTCGAATGCGGCCGATAGATAGGGTGACTCACGCAATGTGGCAAGGACGGGGGGACCATCCCGGCCGAGGAGGAATGCCCTGCCCGGAGTCGGGATCCCTGTGAATCAGCCGCTTGCGTGCGGCTGAAAGGATCTAGGCGAGGCAGGATGGGCGACGTGGTCTCGAGGCCTGCTTCCATCGGCGGTCCCCGGCTCGGCTATGCCGGCCAGCCACGGGCACGATGGCCCAGGAGGAACGCCGCGTCGAGCTCGACGCCCAGCCCGGGCCGCTGTGACAGATGAAGCCGGTCGCCGCGGAGGTCGAGCGGGCGGTCGAGGCAGCGGTTGTACCAGGGCACGTTTGCCACGTTGTGCTCGAGCCGGTAGAAGTTCGGCACCGCCAGCATCGCGTGGGCGCCGGCGACGACCTGGAGCGGGCCCATCGCGTTGTGGGGTGTCACCGGCACCTGGTACGTCTCGGCCAGCGCGGCGATGCGCATCATCTCGCTGATCCCGCCCGTCCAGACGACGTCGGGCATGAGGTAGTCCGCGAGCCGTCCGGCGAGCACCGGCAGGAAGTCCCACCGCGTGTAGAGCCGCTCGCCCACGCAGATCGGCACCGAGACCTGCTCTCGCACGGCGCGGAGCGCCTCCAGGCTCTCGGGCGGCGTGGGCTCCTCGAACCAGCCGATGCGGTAGGGCTCGAGCCGCCGGGCGAGCCGGACGGCGGTTGGCACGTTGTAGTGGCCGTGCGCGTCGATCAGGATCTCGACCTGGGGACCGACCGCCTCGCGAATCGCGGCCACGCACGCGACGCCGAACTCCTCGCCGGCGGCGGTGATCTGCCCCGCGAGGTAGCCTGTGTGGTACGGGATCATCTCGTGGAACGGGTCGAGCTTGATCGCGGCGTGTCCCTGGGCCACGATGCGCCGGGCGGCGGCCGCGTATTCCGCCGGCGTCGCGCAGGCGGGGTGGCCGTCCAGGGCGGCGAACCAGCCGTTCGCGTAGAGCGGCACGTCGTCGCGCACCTTGCCGCCGAGGAGGTCGTACACCGGCCGGCCGGTGACCTTGCCCTTGATGTCCCAGAGCGCGATGTCGATCCCGCTCACCACCGCGGTGGGCAGTCCGCGCGGGCCGAGGTACGTCGCCTTGCGGAACAGCCGGTGCCACATCGCCGTGATGTCGGCCGCGTCCTGCCCGACGATCCAGGGCCTGAGGTGGCGGATGGCGTCGGCGATGATGAGGCTCCCGTTGGCGGGGAAATTGGTCGACTCGCCCCAGCCATGGACACCGGCGTCGGTCAGGACGCGGACGAAAGTCCAGACGTTTTGCGGCTCCTCGTTGTAGGTGGCGGCTCCCTGGGTGGGATCGACGACGTACACCTCGACGTCGGTGATCTTCATGGGTCTCACGTCGTGAGGTGCCAGTGCGAGGGAGGCAGCCCGGCTACCGGCGTCCGGAAGGTCGCCAGGCTGTCCCCGAGCAGGCACCCGAGGTAGGCGGTGCGGAGATCTGGGCCGCCGAAGGCGAGGCTCGAGAGATTCCTCAAGCGGCGGCTCCTGATGGCGTCCAGGTGCGGGCGAGCCATCTCGTTCCGGAGAAACGCGCGCTCGACGGCGTCGAGGTGTTCCGGGTCCGCGTCCTCCAGGATGACGTGAGTCGCTCCGTCGGGCGTCACGCGCAGGACCCGGTTCGACACGACGCTCGTGATCCAGGCGCCTCCCGCCTCGTCGAGCGTCACCCCGTCGGGAAACGTGCCCCGGCCGAAGGTGGCCACCACCTCGCGGGCCCCGAGGCTTCCGTCCGCCCGCACGGGGAAGCGCGAGAGCCGCCGACCGAAGGTCTCGTTGACGTAGAGCCACTCGCCGCGCGCGTCCATCGCGCACTCGTTCGTGTACCCGATGCCGCCCGCCACGATGCGGGCGCCGCGGTCGTCGACCAGCACGACGAACCCGGTGGCGCAGTCGAGCCGGTAGTCGAGATGGCGGGGCCGCTTCGTGGTGGACACCGTGATCCAGAGGCGGTCTCGCCGGTCCACGAGGACGAAGTTCGTAGAGGGCAGCACGACCCCATCCGCCTCGCGAACCAGCGGGCGAAGGACGCCGGTACGGGTCAGGTGCCACACGCCGCCGGTGTCGGAGAGGTCGGCCAGCAGGAAGGAGCCGTCGCGGCGGAGGGCGATGCCGTTGGGCTTGATGGGCTCGGCTCGGCCTCCGTCGTCGGTGACGCCGAAGAAGTGCTGGTTCCCGTCGGGGGCGATCCGCGTCACGCCCCCCCGCGAATCCGCCACGTACACGTCGCCGCGGGCGGTGCAGAGGACGCACTCGGGGCGGTGGAGACCCGAGCCGACGACGCCGAGCGCGTCGAGGTCGACGGTGAAGGTGGCGGCCGGGTCGGCGGGCGTCACCGGAAGGTCTGCGGGCGAGGAGTGACCGGGTTCAATGGAGGGAGAGGAGCGTCTCGGCGATCGTGCGCTGGGCCGCGCGGAGCGGCTCGTCCGCGTTGCCGAACACCACGACGGCGACACCGCTCGGAACCCGGCGGAGCGTCACCACGCCGGCGGGCGTCCGGAGCCGGGCGTCGCGCCACACGGCGGGAGGGGTCGCGCCCGGGCCCTGGAGCACGTTGTCGACCATGGCCAGGGCGCTGGGTAACCCGGCGGCGGCGAGCCGGTCGAGAAGGGTTCCGAGCTCCACGGACGAGGCCCGGGGAACGACGACCTCGAGACCCATGGCGGCCGCGCCGACCTATCGCTCCGCGGCGGCGGGCCGGAGCCGGGCAACGCCGCACGCCGCCTCGTCGATGGTGAGGCTGACGACCGCCGCGACCAGGAGCTGGACGCTGGCGATCGCGAACGCGGGGCCGTAACCGCCGGTCAGCTCGAACAGGAGCCCGCCGAGCCAGGAGCCCAGCGCCGCGCCGCCCTGGTGGACGACGAAGATGGTGCCGAAGACCGAGCCGACGGAGAAGCGCCCGTAGATGTCGGCCGTCAGCGCCGAGGTCATGGCGAGGCTGCCGGACATGCTCGCGCCTCCGAGGGCCGAGATGACGAGGAGCGCGAGAGGGCTGTCGTGGACGAGGAACATCGCGAGGAAGAGCAAGGCCCGCGTCCCGTAGAGCCAGGCCAGGACGGGACGGCGGCCGAAGCGATCGGCGATCGCGCCGAGGAGCATGGCCCCCGCGAAGCTCGAGGCGCCGAGGACGCCGATGGCCGAGGAGGCCAGCATCGCGTGATAGCCGTGGTCGGTCAGCATCGGCACGCCATGCGCCGAGAGCAGGCTCATCGAGAACCCGCAGGTGAACATGCCGCCACAGAGCTGCCAGAAGGGCGTGGTTCGCGCGGCGTCGCGCACCGCCGTGCGCTCAGGGGTCGCCACATCACGTGTGGTCGGCTCGGCGAGGAGACCGTCGGGCGCGAGTCCCATCGACTCCGGTGACTCCCGGACGACCCACAGGGCGAGGGGCAAGAGGACGATGGCCGCCCCCAGCCCGATGATCGCGTAGGTGGCACGCCAGCCAACCGTGAGGATGAGCCACATGACCACCGGGACCAGCAAGCTCATGCCGGCCATCGACGCCGCGCCGAGCAGGGAGAGCGCGGTCGCCCGGCGGCGGATGAACCACCGCGAGACGACGGCCGAGCCGACGACGTGGCCGGTCGCCGAGAGGCCGAGGGCGACCAGGACGCCGTAGACGAGCGTCAGCTGCCAGAGCTGCGTCACGAGCCCCGTGCCGGCCAGGGAGGCGGCGAACACGAGGATCCCCAGCACCGCGACCGGGCGCGCGCCCCAGCGCTCGACCAGTCGGCCCACGAACGGCATGAACACCCCGTACAGGAAGAGGCTCAGCGACACGATCAGGGAATAGGTGGCGCGGTCGGTTCCGAGATCCGTGACGATGGGCTTCAGAAACGGGCCGACCGAGAAGCGCACGCCGGTCGACAGGAACACCATGACGGCGAAGGCGATGGTGACCCACCATCCGTAGAACACGCGTTGCCGCGTCATGGTCGAGGCCACTATAGCCGAGCGGTCGAACCGGGACAATCGCCATGCCGATTCGCGTCACGCGCGGAGCACGCCGCGCGCGCGGGTGCTGCTAGCGCAGGAACTGCCGGAGCCCCTTTCGCAGGAGGGACTCCGCGAACCCGCGGAGGACGCGATCCTGCAGGTCGGTTCGCGGCGAGCGGTACGGTCCCCAGACCCGGAAGTCGACGCCCGCGAGGCCGTCGGCGCGCTCGGTGAATGCCGCGCGCATCTCGCGCGGCGCGCGGCGCACGGCGGCAGGGGGCACCAGCAGCGTGAACTCGTGGGCGAGCTCGCCGGTCCGGAGTAGGATCTCACCCTTGCCGAGGATCCTGACGTCACCCGAGACGAAGCGAACCACGGGCGTCCGGAGCACGTCTCCGGCCAGCACGAAGTCGATGGTGCCTTCCTGGAACCGGAGATCGCGCAGGAGAGGCAGGTCCAGCGCGGCCGCGACGGCGCCGAGCACCGGAAAGTCGTGGAGCCGGCCGTCTCGGATCTCCGCGTGGCCTTGCCCGGTGGTCCCCTCGGCGGTGCCGGTGAGACTGGCCTGTGCCTCGAGCCGGCCGCTCAGGCTCCGGCCGCCGAGAGTGGCCAGGAGGCTCTCCGTGCGGGCGTTGCGGAGATCAACCGAGATCGTGTAGCGCATCGGTCCTGTCAGGCGGACGGTGGCCTGGCCTCCCAGCGTGCCATCCGCGAGCTGGCCACGGAGCGGCGCGAGGCTGAGGTCGCCGCCGCTGAACCGGAGCGGGGCGGTGAGCGCCTGGATCTCCACACGATCCGCGAGTCGGAGCGACGCGACCGTGAGCTGTCCCTGACCGGCCAGCGTGCCGCCGACCCGTGAGAGCGACGTGACCAGCTCGATGCCACTCGCCCCGACGAGCGGCCCTTTCCGCTCGCCTGTGACCACGAGCGTGCCGCGGCTGAGCGCCAGGCGCGGCACGACGACGTCGAGGGCGGGAGGGACGGGAACGGGCGCCGGCGCCTCGGCGCCGCCCGTCGCGCCTCCGGGGGAGGGTGAGGCTGAAGGCCTGGACACCAGGCGCTCGAAGCTCCACTCGCCGTGCTCGCTCCGGACCAGGGTGACCGTCGGGGCGTCGAGGCGCACCTCCGCGATCTCGAGCCGTCGCCGGAGGAGCGGCAGGAGCCGCGGGCGCACGATCAGGGCCTCGGCCCTCAGCAGCTCGCCGGGAAGCCCCGGGGGATTGCCCACGACGACCTGCCGGAACGTGGCGCCCGAGAAGAGCGACACGTGCAACTCGCCCACGGTCACGGACGCGCCCAGAGTCTCCTGGGCGGCGGCAATCGCCGCTCGGCGGAACGCCTCGGAATCGAGGTAGCGGGCGAGCACGAAGAAGGCGGCGCCCAGCAGGGCGACGGCCCCGAGGAGAACGACCGCCAGGATCTTGAGCGCGCGCACGTGCGGGTGTCTCGCGAAGTCTCCGCTCGCGGCGGAACTACCCCATGATAGCCCGAGCGGGCCGCCCGTCGGTCGGAATCGGCGGGCCTGACCCTGAAGGTCTTGCCGGGATCGATCGCCAGCTCGAGGTTCTGCGTGGGTCGGCGTCGAACGGCGTGTTCCGGACCGGGCACGCATCGGATGCCGGAGCGAGCCGGCGATCCCTCTGAGCGTTCTGGCGCGAAGCCTGAGGGCTCGGTGCTGCGGGCTCCTCAGGCGTGGAGGTGCGGGTCGAGGAGGTCGCGGAGCCCGTCACCGAGCAGGTTCGCACCCAGGACGACGAGGGAGATCGCGACGCCCGGGACGGTGGCGAGCCACCAGGCGTTCGACAGGTAGTCACGGCCCTCGGCGAGCATGCCGCCCCACGAGGGCTGGGGCGGCTGCACACCCATGCCGAGGAACGACAGGCCCGACTCCAGTAGCACCATCGTCGCGAACTGGCTCGACGCGATGACGAGGATCGGCGCCAAGGTGTTCGGCAGCACGTGGCGGAACACGACGCGGAGCTGGCTCGCGCCGAGCGTCCACGCGGCGTCCACGTACTCGAGGTGGCGGATCGTGAGCACGTTCGCGCGCACGGTCCGGGCGTGGAGGACCCATCCGGACAGGGCCAGGACACCGACCAGGGCGAACGGGCTGGTCCCGACGACGGCGACGATGGCGATCGCCAGCATGATGACGGGAAAGGTGAGCTGGACGTCGGCGAGCCGCATCACGAGGTCGTCGAGCCGGCCTCCCAGGTACCCCGCCAGGAGCCCCACGAGCACCCCGACGCCCGTCGCCAGGACGACCGCGCTGGTCGCCAGCACGAGGGACATCCGCCCGCCGTAGAGGAGCCGGGCGTAGATGTCGCGCCCGAGATTGTCGGCGCCGAGAGGGCGGGCGGAGGTGCCGCCGAGCCCCCACGGCGCCTTCAGACGCTGGCCGAAGCTCGGGCGCACCGGATCCGAGGGCGTCAGGAACGGCGCGCAGACGCTCGCCAGAACGACGACGAACAGGATCGCGCCCCCGATCAGGACCAGCGGGTTCCGGCGGGCGAAGGCGAGCACGCGCGGCTCAGCGGTAGCGGATGCGCGGGTCGACGACCGTGTAGAGCGCATCGACCAGCAGGTTGATCAGGACGAAGATCGTCGCGGAGATGATGAGGACGGTCTGCACGACGGGGAAGTCCCGGAAGTAGATCGCGTCGACGACGAGCTTCCCCATCCCTGGCCACGCGAACACCGATTCCGTGATGACCGCGCCGCCGAGCAGCGTTCCGATCTGCAGTCCGATCACGGTCAGCACGGGGATGGTGGCATTGCGCAGCGCGTGGCGGAGGACCACGGCACGCTCGGCCAGGCCCTTCGCGCGGCCCGTCCGGATGTAGTCGCGGTTCAGGATCTCGAGCATGCTGGAGCGCGTCAGCCGGGCGACCAGCGCGGTCGGGTACGCCGCGAGCGTGATGCTCGGGAGAACGAGATAGGTCCAGTTCTGGAACCCCGAGGTCGGGAGCCACCGGAGCGTCACCCCGAACAGCAGGACCAGCATGATACCGAGCCAGAAGTTCGGCAGCGACTGGCCGAGGACGGCGAGGAGCGTGCCGAAATAGTCGTAGCGCGTGCCGCGCCGAACCGCGGCGACGATTCCGATCGTGACCCCCGAGATCACCGTGAGCACCATGGCGCACAGGGTGAGCAGGAGCGTCGCGGGTAGCCGCTCCCGGACAACCAGGAGGGCGGGGGACCGGTACTGGAAGGAGTGGCCGAAGTCGCCCTGGAAGACGCTCCGCAGGAAGATCCCGTACTGGACGTACAGGGGCTCCTTGAGCCCGAGGTGGCGGTTCAGCTCGTCCACCGCCGACTGGGGGGCGCCCTCGGGGAGGAGCATCTTCGCGGGATCGCCGGGCAGCACCCGGAGGATCACGAAGACCAGGACGGACATGCCGATGAGGGTGAGGATCGACTGGGCGATTCTCCGGAGGAGATAGGCCTGCATCAGCGTGTGGGGATGCGCGGGGACTGGCGCGCGCTCCCCGCCGCCCGCCTCGCCGCCGGCCGGCCTCCGGGAGCGCCCGGAGGGCCGGACCGGCGGGCGGGCAAGGCGAGAGTTGGACTACCGGATGCTTACGTCGTAGAGGAGGACGTAGTAGTCGCGGCGCGCCTGGTAGTTCTGGAGCTTGTCGCTCACCGCGTAGATCGCGACGCTGTAGTACGGCCAGATCTCCGGCTCGTCTTCCCAGAGGGCCTTTTCGATCTCCTCGTACTTCTGCTGGCGGACCTTGGGATCCGGCATGCGGCCCTCGGCGATGAGCTGCTCGATGCGGGGGTTGTCGTACCGGGTCAGCTTCTCGGCGCCGGCCTTCGTGAACCACTGACCGAGGTACCAGTCGGGGTCGTGCGGCATGTGGGCCCAGCCTGAGAAGAACATGTCGTAATTGCCCGCGCTCCGAGCCTCCCGGGCGGTGGCGATCTCGAGGTTCTTGATGTTCACGGTGATCCCGACGTCCCCGAGCATCGCGGCCACCGCCTGGACGATCTCGAGCTGCTTGGGATAGAGGTCCTTCATCAGGACGAAGTCGATCGAGAGGTTCTTGTAGCCCGCGTCCTTCAGGATCTGGCGCGCCTTCTCGGGGTCGTAGGCCTTCTGGCCGAGATTCGTGTGGCCGATGAGGCCGGGGGGGATGGGGCTGTCCACCGGGCGCGCATACCCGAGCAGGAGGTCCTTGATGATGACGTTTCGGTCGATCGCCAGGGAGATGGCCCGCCGGACACGGGCATCCTTGACCGGGTCCTTGGCGAGCTGGAAGATCCAGCGCTGCGCCTCGATGGCCGGCGTGTCGAGGACCCGGACGCCAGGAGTCGAGCGGAGCGTTTGCACGTTATCCGGCCACACGCGGTCGATCACGTGAAGCTCGCCGGCTCGTAACGCGGCGACACGGGTCGAGAGCTCCGGGATGAAGCGGAACGTCACCTTCTCGACCTTGGGGATCCCCGGCTTCCAGTAGTCGGCGTTGGCGTTGAGGGTGATCTGCTCGCCGTGAGTCCACCCCCCGAACTTGAAGGGGCCAGTGCCGACCGGCTTCTGGAAGAAGGCGTCCTCGTTCGCGGCGGCCGTCTGCGGAAGCATCCCCAGCATCGTGAGGTGGGCGTATAGCGACCCGAACGGCCGCTTGGTCGTCACGATGACGGTGAAGTCGCCGTCCTTCCGGACGTCCTCGATGTCCTGGTACACGAAGGCCTTGATCAGCTTCGTGTTGTCGCGCACGCGCTTGAGCGAGTAGACGACGCTGTCCGCCGTGAACGGCGTGCCGTCGTGGAACTTGACACCCTTCCGGAGGGTGAAGCGCCACGTGGTGTTGTTCACGGGCGTCCACGACTCGGCGAGGCAGGGCACGAACTTCGAGTCGTTCGTGACCTCGACGAGCGGGTCGTAGATATGGCGGAGGACCGAGGTTGCGGAGATCGAGTAGTGGTTCGCCGGGTCGAGGGTGAGCATCCGCTCGGAGAGGCCGGCGACGATCTCGCCCTTTCGGGCCTGGGCGGCCGCCGGGCCGGGCCAGGCGCCGGCGGCCGCGAGCGCGGCGCCCGCGCCGATCAGGACCTGGCGTCGGGCCACCTTGGACGAGTTCTCGGGGGGGGCACTAGG
>JBGQGN010000101.1:0-9522 GCA_041497395.1 Methylomirabilia bacterium | reverse complement strand
GAACGCGATGGGCGCGGTGGCGACCGGCGTCGTGATGCTGATCATCGCCACCACCAAGTTCACGCACGGCGCCTGGCTCGTGATCCTGCTGATCCCGCTGCTGGTGCTCCTCCTCGTGACCATCCGGCGACACTACGACGACGTCGCGGGCCAGCTCTCCCTCGAGGGGCTGGAGCCACAAGAGTTGCCTCCTGGACGCCATCACGTCCTCGTCCTAGTGGGTGACGTCCACCGTGGCGTGCTGGGGGCCATCCGCTACGCCCGGGCCATCTCACCGAATGCGCGCGCCATGTACGTCGAGATCGATGCCGAGAGCCGGCGAAGGCTCGAGCAGCGCTGGACCAAGTGGGCGAATGGAATGCCTTTGGTGGTGTTGCGATCGCCGTATCGCTCCGTGGTCGGCCCACTGCTCGAGTACGTGAATCGCCTCCAGCAGGAGGCCCCGGACGCGCTGATCACCATCATCCTGCCCGAGTTCCTGCCGGTCCGTTGGTGGCAACAGCTACTCCACAACCAGACGGCGCTGCTGATCAAGGGCGCGCTGCTGTTCCGCCGGGGTATCATCGTGACCGACGTCCCCTATCACCTTGCGGCGAAGGCTCAAGAGGCCAGCGGGAAGACCCACGGGCCGCCCTCCGCAACACGGTGAGCCTCACTGGGCCTCGTCGGCTAGACTGCAGGCGTGAACGACCACCGCCCGGATCCTGACGCGCTCCTGACTCGAGTCCGGGAGGAGCAGGCTCGCCAGGGTCGCGGGAAGCTCAAGGTCTTCTTCGGGGCCGCCGCCGGTGTCGGGAAGACCTACGCAATGCTGGAGGCCGCGCGCGCCCAGCAGGCCGCGGGCGTCGACGTGGCCATCGGCTGGGTGGAGACGCACGGCCGCGCCGAGACGGAGGCGCTCCTCCCCGGGCTCGAGCGGCTGCCGCCGCGCGCGGTCGAGTACCGCGGCACGACCCTGCGTGAGTTCGATCTCGACGCGGCCCTGGCCCGGCGCCCCGCCCTCATCCTCGTCGACGAGGTCGCCCACACCAACGCCCCCGGGTCTCGTCACGCCAAGCGCTGGCAGGACGTCACGGAGCTCCTCGCTGCCGGGATCGACGTCTACACGACCCTGAACGTCCAGCATCTCGAGAGCCTGAACGACGTCGTCGCACGCGTGACGGAGGTGCCGACGCGGGAGACGGTCCCCGACTCGATCCTCGAAGAGGCGGCCGAGGTCGAGCTGGTCGATCTTCCCCCCGACGACCTGATCCGGCGCCTGAAGGAAGGGAAGGTCTACTTCCCCGAGCAGGCCGGCGAGGCCGTGCGCCGCTTCTTCCGAAAGGGCAACCTCATCGCCCTCCGGGAGCTGGCACTCCGGACCACCGCGGCGCGGGTGGACGCCCAGATGGAAGTCTACCGCCGCGACCACGCCGTCCCGAGCATCTGGCCCGTGGCCGAACGCATTCTGGTCTGCGTCAGCCCGAGCCCCTTCGCCGCCCGCGTCGTCCGCGCGGCCCGGCGAATGGCGGCCGGGATGCGCGCCGAGTGGGTGGTCGTCAACGTGGAGACGCCGGCCACCGCCCGTCCCGCGAACGCGGATCACGACCGCGTCGTCCAGACCCTCCGCCTCGCCGAGCAGCTCGGCGCGGAGACCGCCACTCTGTCGGGGCATGACGTCGCCACGGAGGTGCTGGCCTACGCGCGCCGCCGCAACGTGACGCGCATCGTTCTCGGCAAGCCGGCGCGACCGCGCTGGCGGGAGATGCTGTTCGGCTCGGTGGTCAACGAGCTGGTCCGGCGGAGCGGCGACATCGACGTCTACGTCATCAGCGGAGAGCGGGAAGGGCCACAGCCGCCCGCGGCGGAGCGGCCGGCGCCCCCCGTCGACTGGACCGGCCACGCCAAGGCCGTGGGGGTCGTCGCAGCCTGCACCGGACTGGCGGCGCTCATGTTCCCCCGATTCGCCCCCGCCAATCTCATCATGGTGTATCTCCTCGGCACCGTGCTGGCAGCCTGGCGTCTCGGGCGAGGGCCTTCGATCCTCGTGTCCGTGCTCAGCGTGGCGGCCTTCGACTTCTTCTTCGTCACTCCCTACTTGACCTTCGCGGTCTCCGACACGCAGTACCTCGTCACGTTCGCGGTCATGCTGGCCGTGGCGGTCGTGATCAGCACGCTCACCACACGTGTCCGGGCGCAGGCGGAGGCCGCGCGCCGGCGCGAGCGCCGGACCGCAGCCCTCTACTCGATGACCCGCGATCTGGTCAGTCAGCAGGGCCTGGACGAGCTGTTGCGCGCGGCGACGCGCCACATCGCGGAAGTGTTCGGGGGGCGAGTGGCAGTGTTCCTCCCGGGCCCGGACGGCCAGCTCATCCGCCGGGTGGGCGACCTCGCCGACGGGTCCGGGGACGCCAGCGAGCTCGGCGTCGCCCGGTGGGTGCAGGAGCATGGCCAGATGGCCGGCCGCGGTAGCGCGACGCTCCCCGGGGCGCGGGCCCTCTATCTGCCCCTCGCGGCCGCGCGTGGCACGGTCGGGGTCCTCGGCATCGAGCCGCCGGCGGACGAGGTCCACGCGACGCCCGAGCAGCTCCATCTCCTCGAGACCTTCGCCGCGCAGACGGCCCTGGCCATCGAGCGCGTGGCGCTGGTGGACGAGGCCCAGCAGGCCAGCATCCGGTCCGAGACCGAGCGGCTCCGCAACTCGCTGCTCAGCGCCGTGTCCCACGATCTGCGGACGCCGCTCGCCACCATCACCGGGTCAGCGAGCGCGCTCATCGAGGGAGAGACGGCCCTCGACGCGGCGACGCGGCGCGAGCTGGCCCAGGCGATCCAGGAGGAGGCCGAGCGCCTGAATCGCCTGGTGCACAACCTCCTCGAGATGACGCGCCTCGAGTCCGGCGGCATCCGCGTGCGCAAGGACTGGGAGCCCCTCGAAGAGGTGGTCGGGAGCGCCCTGGCGCGCGTCGAGAAGCGTCTCGGCGAGCGCCGCGTCGACATCCAGCTGGCTCCCGACCTGCCGCTGGTGCCGCTCGATCCCCTGCTCATCGAGCAGGTGCTGATCAACCTGCTCGACAACGCCATCAAGTACACGCCCGGCGACACGCCGATCGAGATCTCGGCCTCCGCCGAGGAGCACGCCGTGCGCGTGACCGTCGCGGACCGGGGCCCGGGGTTCGCGCCGGGCGAGGAAACGCGGATCTTCGACAAGTTCTACCGGGGGCAGGAGGCGGGAGCGCGCAGCGGGGCGGGCCTCGGCCTCGCCATCGCGCGGGGTATCGTCGAGGTCCACGGCGGCGAGATCACGGCGGAGCCCCGCCCCGGTGGCGGGGCCCTGTTCCGGTTCACGCTGCCGCTGGCGGCGAAGCCGCCGGAGATCCGGCCGGACGATGGCTGAGAACGAGAGCGGCCGCGAGCCCTCGCGTTCGCCGACCGCCGGCCCGGTGGTGCTGGTCATCGAGGACGAGCCCCCGATCCGCCGCTTCCTCCGCCCCACGCTCACGAGCCAGGGCTATCGCATCGTCGAGGCCGAGACCGGGGAGGACGGCCTGCTCCAGGCGGCGACCCGGCAGCCCGACCTCGTCATCCTCGACCTCGGGCTTCCCGACCTGGACGGGCTCCAGGTCATCCGCCGGCTTCGCGAGTGGACCACGGTTCCGATCATCGTCCTCTCCGCCCGCGGAGCGGAGGCCGACAAGGTCGCCGCGCTGGACGCCGGCGCGGACGACTACGTGGCCAAGCCCTTCGCCGTGGGCGAGCTTCTCGCGCGCGCACGCGTCGCCCTGCGGCACGCCACGCTCGGGCGCGAGCCCGGCGAGTCCACCTTCGAGGCCGGGGACCTCCGCGTGGACCTCGCGCGGCGACAGGTCTGGCTCGGCGAGACCGAGGTGCGTCTCACGCCCATCGAGTACCGCCTCCTCGCCGTCCTCGTCCGACACGCGGGAAAGGTACTGACGCACCGGCAGCTGCTGCAGGAGGTCTGGGGTCCCGGGCAGGTCGAGCAGACGCACTACCTGCGCGTGTACATGGCGAACCTCCGCCGGAAGCTCGAGGCGGATCCGGCGCGCCCGCGCCTGCTCAGGACGGAGCCGGGAGTGGGCTACCGCCTGCTCACCGAGTGAGGCGCGTCGGCCTCAGCCCGAGCCGCCGCCCAAGCCGCCGCCCAAGCCGCCGAAGGTCGCGGCGCGCACGCGCAGGACCGCATAGAGGAGATCATAGACCGGCGTCGGCACGTTCACGTGACGGCCCAGCCTGACGACGGCGCCGGTGATCTCCTCCAGCTCGACCCGGCGACGGCGCTCGAAATCGAGCTGCATCGAGGTCCTCATGTCAGCGGGAAGGGTCTGGATCAGGGCGACCGCGGTCTCGATGGCGTCGGCGGGGAGGGTCGCGCCCACCCCCCGGCCGACGGCGACGGTCTCGGCGATGAGGGCCCGGTAGAGCGCAGCGCCCTCCGGGGTGCTCCGGACCTGACCGATCGTCGCCCGGCACGCGGTCGCGAGCGTCGCACCCGGCGCCAGACGGATGAACTTCTCCCAGACCGCCCGGCGAACGTCGGTCGTCACGCGGACCTCGACCCCGGCGTCACGGAGGGCGGCCGCGACCGACTCCAGGCGCGGGGTGACTTCGCCGGATGGCTCGCCCAGCTCGATGCGCCGGATGGGATTCGTCTGGTCGATGACTCCCGGCTCGGCGATGGTCGTCGCGATCAGCGTCGTGCCGACCAGGACGCGATCCGCCCCGAGCACGGCGCCCAGACGGTCTCCGCTCTCGACCCCGTTCTGGAGGGTGAGGACGGTGGTCTGCGCGCTCACCGCCGGCCGGAGGCCGAGGGCCGCCGGCTCCGTGTCGTACCCCTTGACGGTGAACAGCACGAGGTCGAAGCGGTCGCCTGCCTCGGCCGGGTCGGCGACGGCATGGACCGGGTGCAAGACCGTCGAGCAGCCCCCGCTCCGGATCGTGAGACCGCGCTCTCGCAGCGCGTCGAGGTGCTCGCCGCGGGCGACGAACGTGACCGCATGGCCGCGCTCGGCGAGCGCCGCGCCGTAGAAGCCACCCACAGCGCCGGCGCCCATCACGAGCACTCGCACGGGTGTCGGAGCCGGCGAGCCTACAGGCCGAACAGCCGCTGGGCGTTGCGGCCGCGGACGGCGTCCCGCTGTCCGGCCGGCAGCGCGTCCACCCGGGCCAGGCAGCCCTTCATGTCGCCGATGTTGTGGGGATAGTCGGAACCATAGAGGACCCGATCGGCCCCGCCGACGTCGATGCACATGGCAAGGGCGTCCGATCGGTACGTGACGGAGTCGTAGTAGAGGCGCCGCATGTACTCGCCCGGAGGTGTCGACGTCTTCGTCCGGGCGGCGTTCATCTTGTCGAAGCACTGATCGAGCCGCCCGACGAGGTACGGGAGGGCTCCGCCCGCGTGCGAGACGATCAGCTTCACGTCAGGGTAGCGGTCCAGGAAGCCGTCGAACATGAGACGCGCGATCGCGAGGCTGGTGTCGAACATGAAACCGATGCTCGCGATCAGGTTGAACTCCCGGAGCGCCATGTCGGGCGTTCCCGGCGGCGCCGTCGGATGCACCAGGACCGGAAGCGCGCGCCGGTCGATCTCCGCCCATACCGGCCCGAACAGCGGGTCGGTCAGGGCCCGGCCGGCGATGTTCGCGAGCACCATGACGCCCACCGCGCCCCGGTCAGAGGCTCGCGCCAGCTCGGGCACGGCCACCTCGGGGTGCTCCCAGGGGAGCGAGCAGAGCCAGCGGATGCGCGATGGATACGCGAGCTGGGCGCCCGCCATGTCGTCGTTGACGACCTGCGCCGCCTTGAGGCTCACGTCGCGGCCGCCCCAGTACACGTTCGGGCACGTGAGGGAGACGATCGCCAGATCGACGCCAGCCTCGTCCATCTGACGGATGCGATACGGATAGTCGAAGTGCCCCGGCTGAGGCGTCATGAAGGGGGCGCCGTCGAGAAAGATGCCCTCGGGCGCGTCCAGGCTCTTCCGGAGCTCGTAGCGGGGCCGACCGTGGGCGCGCAGGAGCTCCAGCCAGTCACGGTTCAACATGTGCGTGTGCACGTCGATCGCGGGCGTCATGCGCGCTCCTCTATCACCATTTGGCACCGTCTGGGTCTGCGAGATGCCCGTCCAGGCGACCGAGACGAGGGAAACCCGCACGAAGAGCCTTGTCAAGAGGCGGGAGACCGGCGGGCCGGGCGGCCGATCCCGAGCGCTCGCAGGAGCCGCCTCAGTCCGGCCGTCGCGACTACGCTATGCTGTGCGAGCTGAGCCGATTCGGTTCCGGGGACCGCGGGCCGGGCGGGGCTGGACCACGCCGGATGACCATGGAGGAGCGATGATCGAGCGACGACCGTTCGGGCGGACGGGCCATCAGAGCACGGTGACGCTGTTCGGAGCCGCCGCCCTGGCCCGGGCCAGCCAGGCGGAGGCGGACCGCACGCTGGAGCTCTTGCTCCGCCACGGGGTCAACCACATCGACACCGCGGCGCGGTACGGCGACTCCGAGCTTCGCATCGGGCCGTGGATGGCCCGCCACCGGCGGGACTTCTTCCTCGCGACCAAGACCGGCCAGCGCACTGCGCGCGAGGCGCGCGAGGACATCCACCGGTCACTCGAGCGGCTCCGGGTCGACCACGTCGACCTGATCCAGCTGCACTCCCTGGGCCATCCGGACGACTGGGATCAGGCCATGGGGCCGGGCGGGGCCCTGGAGGCGGCGATCGAGGCGCGAGCCCAGGGACTGGCGCGGTTCATCGGCGTCACGGGCCATGGCTGGACGATCGCCGCCATGCACCGGCGCAGCCTGGCTCGCTTCGACTTCGACGCGGTGCTGCTTCCGTACAACTACTTCATGGCCCAGGACGAGCGCTACCGGCGTGGCTTCGAAGATCTCCTGGCGACCTGCCGGGAGCGCCGCGTCGCCGTCCAGATCATCAAGTCGATCGCGCGCGGGCCGTGGGCCACGACGGAGCGGTCCCACACCACGTGGTACCAGCCCCTCGAGGAGCAGGGCGACATCGATCGGGCCGTGCACTGGGCGCTCGACGTGCCGGATGTGTTCCTAAACACCGCGGGCGATCTCACCCTGCTGCCGCGAGTGCTCGACGCGGCGAGCCGCTTCACGCGCCGGCCGCCGGACGAGGAGATGGGAACGATGCTCGCGTCCACCCGGATGACGTCCCTGTTCGGGCTCCCCAGCTGACCGGGGCCCCGGCCCGGCCGCGGGCCGGCGGGCGGCTCTCCCCTCACCCGATCGGCGGCTCCGGGCCGAGCCCTCCGCCGCTCCAGGAGAACGATCGCGACAGGAGCTCGGCCGGCAGCGGCGGCGCGCCCCCGTCCGCCACCTCCCGCGCGTACGCGAGCAACGCCTCGACCAGCTCGGGCGCGTTCATGCGCCGAAACCAGAGCGGCTGCCCGCGCAGGTAGAGGAGCATGACGTTCGCCTCGCTGCACGGGCCGAGACAGTCGGTGAATGCGAACCGGACCCGGTCCGCGAGACCCGATGTCTTGTGAAGCCGCCGGGCCGTCGACTTCAGGACCCGGGGCGGCGCCATCGCGCCGCCCCGGTCCGGATGCCCGCAGCAGCACCCGCTGCAGGTGAGGATCAGACCGAGCTCAGGCATGGCCGGGCCAGGCGAGCCGCTCGCACCGCCTTCCTTCTTCGCTCCCGATGGAGCGCACCTGGGACCTCGACGACTGAGGCGGACCATAACAAGCCACCTGGAACGCGTCAAGGCAGGCATCGCCCCTTCCGTCATCGATCCTGCGATGCGCCGATGACGCGGGACGCTCACCCCGTGGATTTCGACAAGGCAGGGTAAACTAGGCGGACGGGCGCTCCCGGTCCCTCTGGCGGGATCGACGAGCGGGCCGGGGGTTCCCCGAAGGGCGGCGCTGCTCACGAGCGGAGGATCGACGGCATGCTCACCAAGGACCAGATACAGGCCTACAGGTCAGACGGCTACCTGTTGGTCGAGAACGTGCTGAGCGCGAGGGAGCTCGCGACACTGCGCCAGGTCACCGACGACCTGGTGGCGGCGTCCCACGCGGTCACCGAGCACAATCACATCTACGACCTGGAGTCGACCCACACGCGGGAGGAGCCGCGGGTGCGCCGCATCAAGGAGCCGCACAACGTCCACCCGGCCTTCCGGGAGATCGCCTTCAGCAAGAAGATCGCGGAGATCCTGACCCCGCTGATCGGCACCCCCTCCGGCATCCGGTACCAGACCGGCAAGCTGAACATGAAGGCGGCCGGCTACGGGGCGGCGGTGGAGTGGCATCAGGACTGGGCGTTCTATCCGCACACCAACGACGACCTGCTGGCGATCGGGATCTATTTCGACGACTGCGGGCCGGACAACGGGCCCCTGATGGTGATCCCGGGCAGCCACCGATGGCCGATCTCCGACCACCACAGCGACGGCGTGTTCTGCGGCGCGATCGACCCCACCACCGCCGGCATCGACTTCTCGAAGGCCGTGATGCTGACCGGCAAGGCCGGCAGCATGACCATCCACCATGTCCGGACGGTTCACGGCTCGGCGCTGAACACCTCCGGCCGGCCGCGGCGTCTGCTGCTGTTCCAGTACACCGCGGTCGACGCCTTCCCGCTGCTGGGCATTCCGGACTGGGAGAAGTTCAACGCCAACATCGTGACCGGCGAGCCGATCATGGAGCCCCGGCTGACCCCGGTGCCCGTGCGGATCCCGCTGCCGGTCGCGCCCTTCGAGGGATCCATCTACGAGAATCAGCGCTCGCTGGGCAACCGGTACTTCGAGGTCTACGAGGAGGCGCAGAAGGCCGTCAGGTCAGTCTGACCCTTCGGGCCGCAGGATCAGCACGCTTCGATCGTGGCTTCGGGAGTCCCTCGGGCCCCTTCGCGGCAACCGCGCTCTTCACGGCACCGCCCATCGCCTTCTACTTCCTGATGCAGCGCTACTTCATCAGCGGTCTGACGAGCGGCGCCATCAAGGACTGACGTCCACCAAGGAGGAGTCCGACCCGATGCGCATCACCGCCCTCGAGACCATCCAGCTCGCCGAGTTCCCCAACCTCTGCTTCGTGCGCCTCCACACGGACGCCGGTCTGGTCGGCCTCGGCGAGACCTTCTTCGGGGCTCACGAGGTCGCCGCCTACCTCCACGAGACCGCTGCTCCCCGCCTCCTCGGGAAGGACCCGTCGGCCATCGACGGCCTCCGGATCGCCATCCAGCAGTACGTGGGAACCCGGAGCACCGGGGTGGAGGCGCGCGGCAACTCGGCGGTCGACATCGCGCTGTGGGACCTGGCCGGGAAGACGGCGGGCCTCCCGGTCGTCCAGCTCCTCGGCGGGCAGACGCGCGAGGCGATCCGCGTCTACAACACCTGCGCGGGCTACCGGTACGTGCGGGCGGCGATCGGCGCCAACATGCGCAACTGGGGTCTCCCGGCGTCCGAGCGGCGGGACGGCCCCTACGAGGACCTCGACGCCTTCCTCCACGGGCGCGCGGGAGAGCTCGCCCAGAGCCTTCTCGCGCAGGGCGT
>JBGQGN010000100.1:0-9545 GCA_041497395.1 Methylomirabilia bacterium | reverse complement strand
GAAGCTGTCCCGCCTCGCGACCGAGCTCGTCGAGGCGCGTGCCCAGTCGCGCCACGCTCCGCTGGACCTCGGTCAGGGTCTGGGTCGTCCGGCGATCGGTCGCCTGGATCTCGGTCAGGAGGGCGGAGCGGCTTCCCTGAACCTCCTGCTCCACCCGCAGGAGATCAACCCGGAGCCGGTCAAAATCCTCGTGGAGGAGGGGGGCGGCCTCCGGAGCGCACCCTACGAGCAGGGCGATCGCCCCGGCGACGGTGGTGAACCGGCCCCCCGGCCTCCACGACGTCACTCGGCAGGCTACTGCTTGACGAGGAAGTGGGCCCGGCGGTTCTTGGCCCAGCAGCCGTCGGCCTTCTCCGTGCAGGTCGGCCGCTCCTCGCCGTAGCTGATGACCGTGATCCGACCGGCATCGATGCCGACCGACACGAGATAATCGCGGGTCGCCTTCGCCCGCCGCTCCCCGAGCGCGAGGTTGTACTCGTTGGTCCCGCGCTCGTCAGCGTGCCCTTCGATCAGGAGCAGCGCGCTCTGGTTGCTCTTCAGCCACTTGGCGTTCTCGTCGAGGGTGCCCTTGTCACCGGCCCGGACGTCGTACCGATCGAAGTCGAAGTAGAGGTCGCGGAGCGCGGCGCTCTCCACGAACTCCTTCGGTGACGGCAGAGACGGGATCGTCGTGCCGGTCGCGGCGGCCCCGCCCGCGCCCGCGCCCGCGGCGCCACCGGCGCCCACGCCACCGGCCCCGGCCGCCCCGGCGCCGCCCGCCCCGCTACCGGCGCCCGTGCCGCCGGCCGAGCCGGGCCCGCTGCCCATCGCGCCGCCGGCGCCCGTGCCGCCCGCCCCGGCGCCGGTGCCGGCGCCGCCCGCCCCGCTACCCGTCCCGCCCGACACGGTCGGACCCGCCCCGCCGCCGGGCCCGGTCCCGGCCTGCGGCGCCGGCTTCTTCGGACACCCCGTCAAAACCACGGACGCGGCGAACAGCGCGAGCACGGTGAACGTCGTCTGCCAGGGTCTCCGAGTCATACCACGCTCCTTTCGCTAGTGGGGCTCCGTCGAGGCCTCATTGTGGGCGCGGCGACCACGTTGGGCTGGACGCCTCACCCCGGTCTCGGGTGAGAGGCTGCTGCTCGGTGCCGTCGGCCAACATCGTGTAGAGCTGAGTCCGGCCGCCGCGGGACGACGAGAACACGATGTGGCGACCGTTGGGCGCCCAGGAGGCCGCCTCGTTGCTGCCGTTGCCCTGGGTCAGGGCGCGGGCGTTTGAACCATCGGGGCTGATGGCCCAGAGGTCGAACCCGCCGGACGTCCGGCGGGTGAAGAGGATGGTGTCCCCCCGGGGCGACCACCGCGGCTGCGTGTCATACGAGCCTCCGAACGAGAGCCGCCGCGCATTCGTGCCCTCGGCGCTCATCACCCAGATCTGGGGGGATCCGGAGCGATCCGAGGTGAAGGCGATCTCGCGACCGGTGGGCGACCAGGACGGGTCCGTCTCGATTCCACGGTTGTTGGTGAGCTGCCGGAAGTCCGAGGTGCCGACGCGCAGTGAATAGATGTCCGGATTTCCACCCTTGGAGAGGGTGAGCGCGAGGACCCGGCCATCCGGTGCCCACGCGGGGGCCGTGTTGATCCCCGGCCAGGCGGACATGAGCTCGGGCTCATGCCCGCGGCGCCGCGGGTTGAATGGGTGGACCCGGAAGAGGTACGGGTACCCCTTGAAGAACGAGGTGAACGCCACCGACGAGTCCGTGGGGCTCCACGCCGGCGACAGGGACGTGCTGCGCAGGTTCGTGAGCTGGGCCTGGTTGAAGCCATCGTAGTCGATCATCACGAGCTCTTTGGTCGCGCCGAGCTGTGACACGTACGCGATCTTCGTCTCGGCGATGCCCCGCTCGCCGGTGAACTGGTACACGACCTCGTCGGCGATCCGATGCGCGAGCCGCCGGTGATCGGCCAGGGGCTCCACCCAGAACATCTTGGAGGCGATCAGTCGGAACTCGGGGTTCGTGAGGTCGTAGAGGCGGAATTCGATCGTGAGGCGCTGGCCGTCGATCCGCATGAGCCCGTGCATCGCGGCGTGAGCCCCGGCCTGCTGGAGGCGCGCGAACTCCTGCTTGATGCCGTCCTGCGCCGCGGGCAGGGCGGGGGTGTTGGCGACCGCGAAGAGCGCCGAGAACCTGAGGTCGTTGCCGATGATCTCCGGCACGCCCCGCGCGAAGTTCCCCTCGTCCGGCGCCGAGGTGACCCGGGTGAACTCGGGGATCGCGATGCCGAGCTTCTTCGACCCGCCCTGGGTGACGTTGAGGAAGACCTCCACCCCTTGGGACTGGAGATGCGCGGGCGCTGCCAGCAGGGCGAGCCCGAAGGCCGCCAGCAAGAGCAGCAGCGCGCACCCCGGCTTTCTCATGTCAGCCCCGGTTGAGTCCTGGATCGAAGCCAAAGTTCACCTTCAGATACTGCCCCGGAAATTCCCGGGGCAGAGGCGGGAAGGGCAGGGATTCGACGACCGCTCGCAGTGCGGACTGGTCGTAGAGTTCGTTCCCCGAGCTTTGCTTGATCTTCGGCTCGCCTCGAAGCTGGCCCTCCCGGTCGATCTCGAAGTAGACCACCGCCGAGACCTGCTCGGATGCGACGAGGACCGGGCGCCGCCATCGCTCGGATACCTTCGCGTGCAGCTGACGGAGGTAGTACGTGAAGGGGAAGTCGCTGGCGTCTACCGAGAGATTGCTCCCAGAGACGGAGGGGGCGTTGGGCCGACCTGGACGCAGCGGTTCCGCCGCCGCCCGGCTCGGGGCGGGAGTCGCCGGCGGTGCGGCCGGGGCCGTGGGAGCCGCGGGCGGCGCCGCGATCCGCGGGGGCTCGGGCAGCCGTGGCGGGGAGGTCTGGGGCGCGGGCGTCGCGACCGGCGGGGTCACGGGCGGCGGCGGCGGCAGGCTTCGCTCGATCGCTCGGGAGGTGGGCGGCAGGAGGGCCGGGTTCTCCTTCTCGGCGCGCCGGGGCAGGGCAAGCTCCGAGGGCTCGAGCGTCTTCGGCCGGGCGGCGGCGACTTCGGGCGCGCGCGGCGGCGGCGGCTCGACGACCCGCTCCGGGGGCCGTTCCGGCCGGGGCGGCTCGGGGCGCGCCGCCTTCGGCGGAGCCTTCTCCTCGGCCTTGGGCGCGGTGGGTCGTGGCGACTCCGGCGCCCGCACGGTCGGCGCCGGCGGATCGGCCGCGGGGCTCCCGAAGGAGGGGGTGGCCGGGACGAGGTTGACGATGTAGACCTTCGACTGGTCCATGCGGGAGCCGAGGAATGCGGAGAGGGTCAGGGCGGCTCCGAAGCACGCCATGTGGGCGAGGAAGGACACGGCCAGGAACCCGTAGGGCGGCGGGTCTTCGGGGAAGGTGATGAAGCGGCGAGGGACCCGGTAGACGACCGGCGCGGCCATCGCCTACTCCCGCCTCGGCAGGGGCTCGGTGACCATTCCGACCCGCTCGACCCCGGCCCGGCGGACCCGGTCCATGGTCTCCACGACGTGCCCGTAGGCGAGGTCCTTGTCGGCCTTGATGAAGAGCGTCCGGTCTGCCCGGTCGCGCAGGAGATCCCGCAGGCGGGTCTCCAGGTTGGCGAGAGGGAGCGGGCGCTCGTTGAGATAGAGGAGGCGGTCCTTGGTGATCGTCAGCACCAGGCGCTCCTCCACCGCCGTGGGTTTCCCCCCGCTCCGCGGGAGGTTCACGTCGATGCCACGGTACATCATGGGCGCCGTCAGCATGAAGATGAGCAGCAGGACGAGGACAACGTCAACGAGAGGAATGACGTTGATCTCGGCCAGTGTGCTGCGGGTGCCGGCACCCTCCGCGCCGGCGTCGGCCTTGATCGCCATCCTAGAAGGGCTTTGTGCTCCGTACGAGCCGGCGCTCGATGAGGTTGGCCAGCTCGAGCGCGAAGTTGTCCATCTCGGTTGTCCAGTGGCGCACCCGCCCGACGAAGTAGTTGTACCCGACGACGGCCGGGATCGCCGCGGCCAGTCCGGCCGCGGTGGCGACCAGCGCGCCCGAGATGCCCGGCGCGACCACGGCCAGGCTCGCCGATCCCTGCGTGCCGATGGCCTGGAACGAGTTCATGATGCCGATGACCGTTCCGAGGAGACCGATGAAGGGGCCAGAGCTGGCGGTCGTCGCCAGGAACGCGAGATAGCGCTCCATCCGCTCGATCTCGCTCGCGTGCACGCGCCGCGTCGCACGCTGGACCGACTCGAGACGATCCGACGAGATGCCCTCCTCGCCCGGCTCCGGGGGGCCATCCATCACGTCTGGCGGCGGCGCGCCGCTCGCCGAGAGCTCCTGGTACGCCGCGAGGTAGACGCGGCCGAGGGGGCTCTGGCGGAGCCGCCTGGCGCCCGAAGCCACCAGCGAGAAGCGGCGCGACTCGCGGTACGTCTTGAGGAAGCGCGCGCTCTCCCCGCCGACCATACGAAACTGGAGCGCCTTGTGAAGGATGATTGCCCATGAGATCACCGACATCGCGAGGAGGACGACCAGGACGACCTTCTCGAGAGGACCGACATCGGCGATGATCTCGCCGAAACCACCAAGACTGGACAGCCCGGGCACGACGCTCAGACCCTCGAATCTTTCCAGCGCGCTCTGAGCAACCAGACCTCCTGCAACGTTTCCGCCATCATACCCAGCGGCTCAGAACAGTGTCAAACAAATTTCCGATTTTGCGAGCGGTTCCGACACGCGCGACGGCTTTTCGTTTGACACCCCGGAGCGCCGTGGGGTAATAGGGAGCCGTGTTCCGGTCCCCCGGACCCATTGCCCTCGCGTTTCGCCTGCCGGCCGACCTCCCGCTGGTGGGCGGACTGTCCGTGTCGATCCGGTGGTACGGCGTGCTCATCGCGTCGTCGATGGCATTCGGGCTCTGGCTCTCGGCCCGTGAGGCCGCTCGCCGCGGCGAGTCCCCCGACGACCTTCTCAAGGCGGCGGAGATCGCCCTGATCGGCGGCCTGATCGGCGCCCGGCTCTACTACGTCCTCTTCAACCTCGACTACTACCAGACGCAGCCGTGGTGGCGGATGTTCGCGGTCTGGGAGGGTGGCCTGGCGATCCACGGGGGCCTCATCGCGGGGTTGCTCACGGGCGGCGCCTACGTCTGGGCCAAGGGGTTGCCGCTCCTCGCCTATCTGGACATCGTGGCGCCGTCCCTCATGCTCGCGCAGGCGATCGGCCGGTGGGGCAACTTCTTCAACGAGGAGGCGTTCGGGAGGCCGACCGAGCTGCCGTGGAAGCTCTACATCTCGGAGCCGCGCCGGCCGCCAGCCTTCGTGGACCACCAGTACTTCCATCCCACCTTCCTCTACGAGTCGCTCTGGAACGCCGCGACCTTCCTCCTCCTGTACGTCGTCCTCCGGCGGCGGTTCGAGCGGGCGCCGGGCGCCCTGTTCCTCGCGTACCTCGGGTTCTATTCGCTCGGGCGCTTCTGGGTCGAGGGGCTCCGGACCGACAGCCTCATGCTCGGCTCGTTCCGGGTTGCGCAGCTCGTGAGCGTCGCGGCGGTCATCGTGGCCGCCGTCGGCATCCCGATCCTGCTGCGCCGCCGTCGGACCTGAGGGCCGCCCGGGGCGGCCACGCGCCATGGGACCGAGCCGACCGGCCCAGGCTTCCCGGCGGAGGCGTGCGGGCGCGCGGCGCGGCCCCGCTCGCCGCGCCGGGGGTGCGCGTGGCTCGCGTGCCGCGGGCCTCTCGTTCGCGTGCCTGGGCAGCTCGGGCGCCGTCCCCTCGGCGACCCGGGACACGACCGCTCTCGTGGTCCGCGCGGGGCGCACCACCTGCCTCGTGGACGTGGGGGGCAGCCCCGTGCAGAAGCTCCGGCGAGTCGGGATCGACCCGGTGGGGCTCTCGGCCGTCGTGGTGACGCACACGCATCCGGACCACGTCTATGGCCTCCCGGCTCTGGTCCAGTGCCTGCTGATCCTCGGGCGAACGGCCCCGCTGCCCGTCTATTGCCGGGTCGAGCACGTCGGCCTGGTGGAGCGGCTCCTCGGGCTGTTCGGGCTCTCGGACGAGGGGCTGGAGGTGCCGGTCATGCCCGTCGAGCCGCGGGAGGGCGTTCGCGTGCTCGCGACGTCGGATCTCGTGATGACGGCGTCGCCGAACCTGCACGGGAGCATGCCCAACCTGGCGGTTCGCCTGGACGTTGGGGGGCGGAGCCTCGTCTACTCGTCGGATACCCGGCCGTGTGCCGAGGTCAGGGCGCTGTCCCGGGGCGCCACCGCGCTGGTCCACGAGGCGACGTTCGCCCGGCCCAATCCCGCCGAGTGGCACTCGACCGCGCGGGAGGCGGGCGCGGTCGCCCGCGCCGCCGGGGTCGGCCGGCTGTACCTGGCCCACGTCGGCTACACGGTCCACGGGGCGCTCCGGGGCCACGTGGCCGCCGCGCGCGCGGGCTTCGGGGGGACGGTGAAAATGGCGGAGGAGCTCCGCTGGTATCGGGTCTAGGGCTTCTCGGCCGGCTCGGCCGGCTTGGGCGGTTTGGCCGGCTCAAGGGGCGGCCGGCGCCCGAGGCGGTCCCGGCCCGCCGGGGCCCCGTCGACGCCAGTGCGGCGCGCCTGTCGACCCTCGTCGGCCGGCTCGGCATCGGCTTCCTGGCCGCCGCGGGGTGCATGATCCTCACGCTCGACCGCCGCGCGGGTGCCGACGTCGCGCTGGCGCTGATCCACATGACGATCGTCGCCGTAACCAGCTGGCGCTTCCGTCCGGCCGGCCGCTGGGCGACCGTCGGTCTCGCCACCGCCGGCTGGAGTGTCACGCAGCTGATGGCGATGGGCGCCGCCGTCGCCGATACCCCGACGGAGGCGCTGGCCTGGCACGTGGGACTGCGACTGGCGGCGCTCGCGAGCGTGGCCGCGACCGTGGGCGCCGGGCGCGCCGCCGTCCGGCGGCTCCTCCGGACGGAGGATGCGCTCGCGCTCTCCCTCCTCCGCGAGCGCGACTCGGCCCGCCGCGATCGGCTGACACGACTCTGGAACTCCCGCTACCTCCATGAAGCGCTCGAGCGCGAGATCTACCGCTGCCGGCGCTATGGGCGCCCGTTCGGGCTTCTGGTGGTCGACCTCGACGGGTTCAAGGCCGTGAACGACACGGCCGGCCACGAGGCCGGCGACCGCGTGCTCCAGGCGGTCGGACGCGTGATCCGCGAGAACTGCCGGACGACCGACATCCCCGCGCGCCTCGGGGGTGACGAGTTCGCGGTCATCCTGCCCGAGGCCTCGCGTCTCACGGTGCCGCGCTACGCGCTGAAGCTCGTAGACCTCATCGCCCGGCTGCCGTTCCCGCCGGCGCTCCCGCGGGTCACCGCGAGCGTCGGGGCGGTCACGTTCGAGCGGGCCCCGGAGTCGGTGGAGACCGCCCTCGGCGCGGCCGACGAGGCGATGTACGCGGCCAAGCGTGACGGGAAGAACCGCGTGGTGGTCCACGAGGCGGGGGTGCCATGAACTTCGTCCTGGACATCGAGACGATTCCCCGGGACCTCCGGGCGGAGCCCCGCAAGATCCAGGAGTACGTCTGGGAGCGGGTCGTCCGGCGGGCAGACCCGGAAGGCGGCGGGCCTGGCCTGGACGAGTTCCTGGCGGGGATGGAAACCGAGGCGTTCGCCGGCCTGCGGCGCGACCTGGAGCGCTACATGGCGCTCCGCCCGGAGTTCGGCCACGTGATCTGCATCGGCATGGGCCACGATGGGCGGGGGCGCGGCGAGCTCGAGACGAAGGCGCTGACGGCGCGGGCCATCGAGGACGAGCGGCGCATCCTCGAGGCGTTCTGGGAGGTGGTCCGGAGCGCCCGCGACTGGCGGTTCGTCACCTACAACGGCCTGGCCTTCGACCTGCCGTATCTCATCCGCCGCTCCATCTATGTGGGCGTGCCGCCGAGCTCGGGCCTTCCCCTCCGGCCCTACGCCCCGGACAGCCACTTCGACGTGATGCGCATCCTCTCGAACTGGGAGCGGGCAGACGCCGTGCGGCTCGACGTCGTCGCCGAGCTGCTGGGGCTCCAGAAGTGGCCGCCCGGCATGGAGGGCTCCCAGGTGCTCGGGCTCTGGCGCGCGGGGCGGATCGACGACATCGAGGCCTACTGCCTGGGAGACGTCCGGCTGGCGTACGACGTCTTTCTCAGGGTCGAGCCTTACTTCCGGTAGCGGCGGGGCGGGTCGCGGCCGCGTTGCCGCGGCCCGAGGTCAGGGAGCGGCGAGGCGCTCCCGGACGAGAGCGACGAGGCGGTCGTACGTCAACGTCTCGCCGGCCCGGGATTCGACCCGGGCCTCGCTCTTGAGGCCGGTCTCGGTGATCACGCAGCAGATCGTGCTCGCCGGGTCGAGGGCGCCCTCGGCCAGGAGCCGGCGCGTGGCCGCGAGCGTCGCGACCCCGGTCGGCCCGGCGTAGAGCCCCTCGGTGCGGGCCAGGAGACGCTGCGCGTCCAGGACGGCTTCGTCCCCGACATCGGTCGCGAGACCGTGGCCGTCCCGGAGCAGGCGCAGCACCCACGCGCCCTTCGCGCCGGGGTCGCCGACCGCAAGCCCTTCGGCGACGGTGTAGCTGAGGGGGACCGGCCGGAGATCCGTGCCTTCCCGCCACGCCATCGCGACGGGGTTCGCCCTGGCCGATTGCGCGGCCACCAGGAGCGGAGGCTCCCGGATCCAGCCGAGCGTGCGCATCTCGTTGAACGCGCGCCAGCCGGAGATGAACGCCTCCCCGACGGCCACGGGGTAGACGACGACGTCCGGCAGCCGGTACCCGCAATCCTCCGCGATCTCCCACGCGAGCGTCTTCTTCCCTTCCTGCTTGAAGACGTTCCGCGAGGCGCCGCCGTCGAAGACCGGCTGCTCCTCGATCATCCGATCCCAGATGCGGATGAGGTCGTCGTAGAAGCCCTGATAGAGGACCAGGTCGGAGGCCACCAGGCTCATGTGGGCGAGCTTCGGGGCGGAGGCCTGCTCGTAGCAGAAGATGAGCGCCCGCAGGCCGGCCCGGGTGGCATAGCCGGCGAGTGAGGACCCGGCGTTCCCGGTCGACACCACGGAGATGGCGCGATACCCGAACTGGAGCGCGGCGGCGACGGCGGTGGCCGACGAGCGGTCCTTGATGGTGCCCGTCGGGTTGGTCCCCTCGAACTTGAGGAGGAGTCGCCGCACGCCGAGGACGCGGGCCAGGGCCGGGGCGTCGAGGAGCGGCGTGCCTCCCTCGCCGAGCGAGACGAAGTGCGCTGGGTCCCGGATGGGAAGGACCGGGTGGTATCGCCACACGCCTCGCCCGGCGAAGGCAGCGCCCGGGCCCGCGCGACGCAACGGCTCGAGGTCATAGACGGGCTCGAGGAGGCCCCCGCACCCGGGGCACGCGAGGCGATACACGAGCGGCAGCTCGCCCCGGCAGTCGATGCACCGGAGGCCCAGCGCGCACGAGCCTGGCCCGCTCACGCGGCCAACCTATGGCGCGCGCTGGGGCGTGTCAACGTCCGGGCCGGGTGAGCCCGTCAGGCCCGGTGCGCGAGGGCCACGCCGCCCAGGACGGCGACCGCGCCCAGGG
>JBGQGN010000099.1:0-9695 GCA_041497395.1 Methylomirabilia bacterium | reverse complement strand
TCGTAGCCGTAGCTGTCGTAGTTCGCCGGATCGGCTCCGTACTTCGCCTTGAACTTCTCGGCGAACGCCTTGACCTTCGGCGGAGCCTGCGGCCCGGTGTGGGGCGGAGCCTGGAAGGTGAAGTACACGGCTTCGCTGTCCGACTTCTTGTCGACTGCGGCACCCGCCGTCTTGACCATGCCGTTGTCGAACCACCCGTCGCAGCCGATGATCGGCTTCTTGTACCCGAGCTGGCGAGCCTGCTTCACCATCAGACCGATGGAGGTGGGGAAGTTGGAGCAGTAGACGATCGCGTCCGGGTTCTCGGTCTTGACGATCTTCGTCAGGACCGCCGTGTAGTCCACGTCGTTCCGCTCGACGCCCCCGGACGACGTGATCGTGCCGCCGGCCTTCTCGATGGTGGCCTTGGCGACGTCCGTCACGCCCTGGCCGAACGCCTGCTTGTCGTTGAGGAGCGCGAACTTCTTGGCCTTGAGCTTCCGCATGGCGTAGGCCACGCCGGCCTTACCCTGGACATTGTCGTTGGCGATCGGCCGGAAGAGGTTCTTGAATCCTTGCTGGGTGATCGTCGGGTTGGAGGACAGGGTCACCATCGGCAGGTTGACCTTGTTGATGATCGGCGCGCCGGCGATCGTCGTGCCCGAGCACACGTGCCCGATGAAGACGACGTTCTTCGCGTCGTCGGCGATCTTGGTGGCCACGGTCCCCGCCTGCTTGGGGTCGCAGGCGTCGTCCTCCGTCACGACCACGAACTTCCGCCCGAGGACGCCACCCTTGGCGTTCCACTCCTCGAAGGCGAGCTGGATGCCCTTGAGGTATCCTTGCCCGAACTGAGCGGCGTCTCCCGTCAACGGGCCCGCCCAGGCGATCTGGATCGGGGCGGGCGCTTGCTGGGCCGGGGCGGTCAGCGCCACTCCCAGCACGAGGACGAGAGCCGCGAGACACCAGACGACTCGCGAGGTGAGACACGCACGCATGATCAGGTCCCCCTTTGTTGAGAGTGAGCTTGGCGCCGTACGCCGTTGTGGCGCGCCCCCCAGGGCTCGGGCCGGGGTGACTCGTGTGGGATAGCGCCTCCCTGCCATCGGGCCTACATGGGCCAGGTTGCGGGAATTCTACGGTGGGCCTCCGGGCAGGGTCAAGCGGGGGGATGGCAGCCGAAGTGACCCGATTCACATGGACGACTGGAGGAGACCTGTGACCGAGGGACGGTACGAGGCCGTGATCGTGGGCGCTGGCATCGCCGGGCTGACCGCCGGGTGGACGCTCCGGGACCGCAAGATTCTCGTGCTCGAGGCCACCAACCGTGTCGGGGGCCGGATGCGCTCCGAGCCCCGGGGGCCCTACTGGCTGAACCTGGGGGCCCACCTCTTCGGAGGCCCGGGAACCCTCATGGACCGGCTCGTGACCGAAACAGGCCTCGAGACGCGGCGCATCCCGGGCAACCGGATGGGGCTCGCGTTCCGGGGCCGTGTGGTCGCGAGCGGGCGTCCCGAGACCTATCCCTTCCGACTCCCGCTGTCGTGGGGGGCGCGCCTGTCCTTCGTGCGGGCGGGCCTCCGGCTTCGTGCGGCGGCCAAGGAGCACCTTCGCGCCGTGCGTCCCCGTCCGGGAGAGACGGCGATCGAAAGGCGCGCCCGTGTGCTTGCCCACCGGGACGACCAGAGCTTCGCCGCGTACCTGGGCGACCTCCACCCCGACGTCGCGTCGATCTTCCGGGCCATTTCCGAGCGCGTCACGGCCGAGCCCGAGCAGATCTCGGCCGGGTGCGGCGCTGCCCTCTTCGCGCTCGTGTGGGGCGACGACCAGACGGGGTCGGCCCGCAACCTGATCGGCGGGTCGGAGCTCCTGCCGCAGGCGCTGGCGCACCGGCTGGGCGAGCGGGTCCTGACCGGCGCGGCCGTCGAGGAGGTCGCGCCCCACGCGGACGGCGTGCGGGTGCGGTTCCTTCGTCAAGGCGCCCCGGTGGACGTCTCGGCCGACTACGCGATCGTCGCGACGCCGTCCTACGTGACGCACCGGATCGTCAGGGGCCTGCCGCGCGACACGGCGGAGGCCCTGGCGTCGATCCCGTACGGTCCGTTCATCTGTGGCGCCTTCCTCACCGAGGAGTCGGGGCCGATGCCCTGGGACCACATCTACGCGGTCGCCGTGGTCGACAAATCGTTCAACATGCTCTTCAACCACGCCAACCCGCTCCGGACGCCGGACAAGCGGGAGCCCGGCGGCAGCCTCATGGTCTACGCGGGAGGCGACCGGGGAAAGCGCCTCCTGCCGCTGTCGAACGACGAGATCCGCGCGCTCTTCCTGCGGGACCTCCACGACGTCTTGCCGGCCACGCGCGGCATCGTCCGGGAGGTGCTGATCCAGCGCTGGGAGCACGCGATCCCCTACGCGCCGCCGGGGCGCGCCCGGATCCAGCCCGTGCTCAGCCGGCCGCTCGGCCGGGTCTTCCTGGCCGGGGACTACCTGGAATTCCCGGAGATGGAGGCGGCGGCTGCCACGGGCCTCGAGGCGGCCCACGAGGTCCGCCGGCGGCTGGGCGCGTCCTGACCGCCAGAACTGCGGCCGTCGGCGCGTCTCAAGATTCTGGCCACGTTCCGGCCGGATCAACCGCCTACGTGGGGTGTGCCGACCCGCACTACCGCCTCAGGATCGGGGAACTCACCTGGACCGGGCGCCGGGACGGTCGACCGGAGTGGCCAGACGCCGAGAGCCCGTGTCACCGCAGGGCGTTGGCCGTCCGATCCATGCGGGCCCGCAGAGTCGCGAGCACCTCCACGCAGTCGTCGTCCACGAAGACCAGCGATTTCTTCGCGCCCAGCTCGCGCCTGAAGCGTACGACGCCCCGCGCCTCGTAGGTCTCCCATCCCGGCCGGCGGCAATCGAGGTAGTGGTCGGGGTGGAAGGCGAGCTGTCCCGACGCCGTCCCGGTGGCCGTCATCGAGGACTCCCGAACGTCCCGGCGTGACGATCCACGGCAGGACTCTGCCCCAAATCGATCGCCCGCTCGACCCGCCCCGCTGCGGGAGCCGAAACCCTGACTGCAGCGGAACCCCTGGCGCGTGAAGCGGTTTCCCGCTGGACCCCCACCGACCGGGCGCTCGGGACCCTCATGTCCGTGCCGCCTCCCCACCGGGGATGCGGCAAACCGTGTGCCAGGAGATCGGGCTCGGAGGGCCCGGCCGGCTCCGGGGTGTTGGCGACTCGGATCCCGGGGGCCGTCAGGGGGTGCCGCGAGCCCTCACGGCTGCCCCGGAGGTGGCGGCGCCTCGACCGGGCACGAGACGGCATGCTCCAGGTAGTCGATCAGGTCCCGCCGGTCCTGGGCGCTCGCGAGGCCTGGGATCCACATCGGGGTGCCGGGCACGAGGCGCTGTGGATCGATGAGGAACGCGTCCAGGGTGGCGCGCGTCCAGACGAGCCCGCGGGCGGTGCCGGTCTCGATCATGGCGGGGGAGAACCGAAAGCCTGGCAGCGTCCCGGCGCTTCGACCGAGGACGCAGCGCAGGCTGGGTCCTGGCAGATTGTCCTCCCCGGTCACGACGGAATGACAGGCGAAGCAGCGCTGGAACATTCGCTCGCCGCGGACCGGGTCGGCGGCGGCCGGAGCGAATGGGACGTGAATCAGCGCGAGGAGCAGGAGGCCGCCGGTCGCGGCCCGGATCACTTTCGCCGGAAGACCACGAGGCGGTCGCCGCCGGACTCCGGAGCCCAGACCTCACCGGGGCGGCCGAGGATCTGGCGGACGTTCGCCCCCCGGCGGTCGCTGGGGAACACCTCGAACCGCTCCGTGTCGGGGTCGAAGCGCACCATCGCGTTGGCGCTCCACTCGCTCAGCCACACCTTGTCCTGGTCGTCGACGTAGACCGCGTAGGTCTGGGGCCGGTCGCCCGGCAACCGCCACGTCTTCCAGACGCCGGCGCGGGGATCGTAGCGGCTGACCTGGCCGGAGTTCCACTCGCTGACCCAGATCTGGCCGCGCGAGTCGGACCAGACGCGCCGCGCGCCCTGGCTTCTGGTCGGCGGCTCGATGACCGTCGCCGCGCCGGTCTCGACGTCGACCCGCGCGATGTGGCTGCCGGCGAGGGAGGCGTAGTAGACGGCCCCATCGGGGGTGGTGGTGATGCCGTACGGCCCGCGGCCGCGCGGCGCGTCCCAGACCTGCATCGCGCCGCTCTTCGGGTCGAGGCGGCCGTAGATCCCGTTCTGGCCGGTGAACCAGATGCGGCCCTGCCTGTCGAACGTGGCGGTGTTGAGGTTGACGTAGCCGCGCGCTTCGGGCAGGGGCCAGCGCGTCACGTCGCGCGTCCTCGGATCGACGCGGACGATCGCGTTGGTCCCGCCCTCGGTGATCCACGGCGCCCCGTCCGGGCCGATGATCACCCCGTGGGGCGCCGCCCCGGCGCCGAGCGGGATGAGCTCGACCTTGCCCGTCGCGGGATCCAGGCGCCCGAGCGCGGCGTTGCGCTGCGCCGTGTACCACACGATGCCGCCGGCATCGACGGCGACGTCGTGCGGGCTCCCGCCTCCGGCGGGCAGGGCGTACGACTGGCTGACGATCTCGGCAGACGCGGTGGCTCGGAGGAGCGCGAGGGCGGTGAGGAGCACGAGCGGCGCGCGTGGCACGAGGCGCATGGTGACCTCCCTCTCGACACGATGGACGCTCTCACTATGCCGTCCCGGCCGCGCGCGGGCAAGCCTGGCTGGCCTCGGGATACCCCCGAGCCTCCGTCAATCTTCGGCGTCCAGCGAGATGAGATCCGCGGGCGGGAGAGGCTGCCCGTCCAGGACGCGTTGAATGTTCCGGAACGCGTGGCGGGCGACGTTCGCCACGTTGTCGAAGACGGAGCCGGCGACGTGGGGCGCCAGCACGAGGCCCGGGGCGCGGACACGGAGGAGAGGATGATCGGGCGGAGGCGGCTCCCCGCCGAAGACGTCGATGCCCGCGCCGCCCAGCGCCCCGGACTCGAGCGCCTCGGCCAGCGCGACCTCGTCCACGATCTCGCCGCGCGCCGTGTTGATCACGATCGCCCCCCGCCGGAGCCCGGCGATGCGCTCTCTCGAGAGCATGCCCCGGGTGGCGCGGGTGTAGGGAACGTGCAGGCTGACGATGTCGGCCTCCGCGAGGAGCGGGTCCAGTTCCTGGAAGCGAACGCCGAGCGTCTGCTCCTCTGCTGGCGTCGGGCGCCGGATGTCGAAGTAGCGGACCCGGGTGTCGAACGCCTGGAGCCGCTTCGCAACCTGCCGGCCGATGGCGCCCAGCCCCACGAGCGCGACGAGCGTGCCCCGGAGCTGCCGGGCCTGGAGCCGCGTGTCACCGCGGGCTCGGTGCCACTCGCCGCCGCGGAGCTGCGCCTCTCGCTCGGGCAGCCGCCGGAGCACGGCCAGCATCAGGAGCAGCGTGAACTCGGCCACGGGCACCGCGTTGGCGCCGGCGGTGATGGCCACCGGGATTCCCCGGGCCCGCGCCGCCGCCAGGTCGATCTTGTCGACGCCGATCCCCCACTTCTGGATGAGCCGGAGCCCGGCCGCGGCATCCATGAGGCTCGCGGGGATGGGCGAGATTCCGCCCACGAAGAACGCCGCACCCCTCGCCAGCGCCAGCCGGTCGGCGGGTTCGGTCGACGTGGCCATGCGGAGCTTCACCGCCGGCGGACACTCGGCCGCGATGACGGCGCGGACCGCGGGGTCGTGCGCGTCGAGGAAGACCACGACCGGCCGAGACACGGCTAACCGTCCCGGCGTCGTGCCGCCGTGGCGGGCACGGGAAACTCGTCGGGGTCGATGGGGATCTCGACGACCGCCGGCTGGCCGCAGGCGAGCGCTTCGCGGACCGCGTCGCCGATCGCCTCCGGGCGCTCGACGTAGTAGCCCCGGGCGCCGAACAGCTCCGCGAACCGGTCGAACCGAGGATTCCCGAGGTCGGTTCCCACGTATCGTGCCTGGTAGAAATGCCGCTGGTACGCCTTCTCCGAGCCCCAGCAGTTGTTGTTGAGCACGAGCGCGACGGCGGCGATCCCGTGCCGCACCGCGGTCTCGAGCTCCTGCGCGTTCATCAGGAAGCCGCCGTCGCCGTGGATGGCGAGCGCCGGGGCCTCGGGGCGGCCGAGCTTGGCCCCGAGCGCCGCCGGGAAGGCGAAGCCGAGTCCGCCCAGGTCGAGCGGGGTGAGGAAGGTCCGGGGTCGGACGAACTGGAGGCGGTCGTAACCGTACGCGGGAGCCGCGCCGGCGTCCAGCGCGACGATCGTGCCGGGCGGGAGCGCCCGCCTGAGCTCCGCGTAGACCCGCTGCGGCTTCACGGGCACGGCGTCGAGCGCTGCCTCGCCGAGAAGCCGCGCCAGGCGCCGGGCCCTGAGCTCCCGGATCTCGCCTTGCCAGGCTTCGGAGGTCGCGCCGATACGACCCTGTGCGAGCACCTCCAGGAGGGCGGCGAGCGTCTCCCGCGCGTCGGCCTGAATTCCCACCGCGACGGGATAGACGCGGCCGATGTCTCGGCTGTCGACGTCGACCTGGACGATCGCCGTTCCCGGCTGGATGTAGCGCCCGTCGTAGAAACTGGTGAACTGCCCGAGGCGAGAGCCCACGACCAGCAGGAGGTCGGCCCGGCGACACGCCTGGGCGGCCTCGGGGGAGCCCGCCCGGCCGAGCGGGCCCACGTAGAGCGGATCGTCGTTGGGCACGGCGTCGTTCCGGCCATACGCCGTGATGACCGGCAACCCGTGGCTGGCGGAGAGACGGGTGACGAGATCCGTGGCCGCCGCCCACGTCACGCCGCCGCCGGCGATGAGGAGCGGGCGCTGGGCCCGCGCGAGAAGGCGCGCGGCCTCGCGGACCGCCTCCGGATGGGGCGGTGCCGGGTGAGTCGGCCGGTACCCCTCGGGGGCGAGGGGCTCCATCCGCACGACCTGGTCGTTCAGCACGTCCCGCGGGATGTCGACGAACACCGGTCCCCGGCGCCCCGTCATCGCGGTGCGAAACGCGAGCCGGAGCATGTCCGGGATCCGGGCCGCCTGGGTCACCTGGATCGACAGCTTCGTCACCGGCCGGAAGAGCGCGACCAGGTCGAGCTCCTGGAAGGCGTCCCGCCCTTCCAGCCCGAGCGCGGAGCCGCCGGCGATCGCCACGACGGGCGAGTGCGCCACGTGGGCCCCCGCGATGCCGGTGACGAGGTTCGTCGCGCCGGGTCCGCTCGTCACGAGGCACACGGCCGGCATGCCGGTGACCCGCGCGAGACCGTCCGCCATGAAGGCGCCGCCCTGCTCGTGACGGACGTTCACGTACTCCACGCTCTTGTCGTCGTGGAGGACGTCCAGCACGTCGAGGAAGGTCGAGCCGACGATCCCGAAAACGTGCCGCACCCCCTCGGCTTTGAGGAGCTCGATCACAGCCCGGCCGGCGCTCATCTCGGTCACGGGCGGTGCGCCTCCGTGGCGCTGCCGCCGCCCGCCAGCTCGAGACCCTCGGGCCAGCGGTCCCTCGGCTCGTAGCCGAGCAGCGCCCGGGCCGGCCCGAGGTCGTAGCGTGGTGATCCGACGGGCCGGCTCGTGGCGTGTACCACCGCGAAGCGCGGCGCGAGCTCCAATTCCACGGCGGCCGCGAAGCAGCGGCCGGCGTCGCCCGGACTGAGGTAGCTGTCCTGCCCGTACGGGCTCTGCGCGAGCTCCGCGGCGTGCGCCGGATCGCGGGGGCACCAGCCGCAGCGGATCACGAGGACGTCGAGGCCGTGGACGTGCGCGTAGACGTGGCCCGCCGCCTCCAGGAGCACCTTGGTGGAAGCGTACCAGTTTCGCGGCGACACCGGTGTCTCGGGCGTGATCGGGAACGGTCCCGGATGGCCGCGAAAGAGCTGGCCGGTGCTCGCGAGGATGACGCGCGTGACGCTGCTCTGGCGCGCCTCCTCGAGGGCATGGTAGAGGCCCACGACGTTGTTCGGCAGGAGCTCGGTCAGGAAATCGGCCTCGTCGGGCGTGGCGGCCAGGTGGACCAGCGTCTCGGCCCCGGCCATCGCGCGCGCAAGGTCGGCCGGCCTCGTGAGGTCCCCCGCGCTCGACTCCGGGAGGCCGGGGGTCACGACGCGATCGAAGCCTCGCACCCGGTGACCTCGGGCGAGGAACTCCGCCGACACCGCTCGGCCAAGACGCCCGGCGGAGCCCGTGACCAGGACCGTTCTCGCGCGGGCCATCAGGGTGTCGCCGGCGCGGGCGGTGTGGCCGGGGCGGCGGCCGCACGGCCGGCCGGAGCCACGGCCTCGACGAATGCCGTGCTCATCTCGCGCGCCGGCACCACGGGTGCGTCCCGGTACAGGAAGCAGGACACCACGCGCCGCGGGTCGGACCGGAACAGCGGCGGCGCCGCGGCCCGGCACGCGGGCATGACCGAGGGGCAGCGGTCCTCGAAGAGGCAGCCCGGCGCGCCCGCGGCAGGGCGCGAGCTCGCCGGGACCGGCGCGCTGTCGGCCGTCCAGGTCCGCTCGATGCCTGGCAGGGGGATCGACCCGACGAGGAGCCGCGTGTACGGGTGCCGGGGGTCCTTGACGACCAGCTCCACGTCGCCGGCTTCCACCACGGCGCCCCGGTACAGCACGACGATGTTCTCCGCGATCTGATACGCGGTCGCCAGGTCGTGCGTGATGTAGATCACCGGGATCTGGAGGTCGAGGGTCATCTGGCGGAGCGCCCCGAGGATCGTGGCCCGGAGCGAGGCGTCCACCATCGACACGGGCTCGTCGGCCAGGATCACGCGCGGCCGCAGGAGCAGCGCGCGCGCCACCATGACGCGCTGTCGCTGGCCGCCCGAGAGCTGATGGGGGAAGCGCCCCAGCGTCTCGTCGGGGCGAAGCCCCACCGCGCGGAGCGCGTCCTCGATCAGGGCCCGGGCTCCGGCGCGGGACGTCGCCAGTCCGAACTTGGCGACCGGCACCGTCAGGACGTGGTCCACCCGGTAGAACGGGTTGTAGACCTCGTACGGGTCCTGGAAGACCGCCTGGACCTCGCGCCGGAAGGTCCGCCACTCCGCCCGCGACATGGCGGTGAGATCGCGCCCGCGATAGGCGACCTGGCCCTCCGTCGGCGTCAGGAGGCCGAGCAGGAGGCGCGCCAGCGTCGTCTTGCCGCTGCCGCTCTCGCCGACCACGGCGGTGACGGACGCGCGGCCCTCGGCCAGGCCGAGCGAGAAGTGGCGGAGGGCGACGGTGTGCCGTCGGTCGAGGAGCCCGCCGCCGAAGCTCTTGGTCACCTCACGCGCTTCGAGGAGCGGCGTCATCGCGCCCTACGCAAGGTGACAGGCGGCCCAGACGCCGGGCCGTGCCTCGCGGAGCGCGGGGGTCTCGCTCCGGCAGCGGTCCACGGCAAGCGGGCAGCGGGGATGGAACGCGCAGCCGGCCGGGAGGTCGCGAAGCGGCGGCGGGAGCCCCGGGATCCCCTGGAAGACGCCCTTCCGCGCGAGGGACGGCAGGCTCGCGATCAGCATCCGCGTGTACGGATGGAGCGGCGCCGTGAAGACGTCGCGGACCGGCGAGATCTCGACCAGCCGGCCCGCGTACATGATGCCGAGGCGATCCGCGAACTGGGCCATCAGCCCCATGTCGTGGCCCACCAGGATGACGGCGGCGCCCAGCTCGGTCTGGGCGCGGGCCAGCGTGTCCATGACCTGCCGCTGCACGACCACGTCCAGCGCGCTGGTGGGCTCGTCGG
>JBGQGN010000098.1:0-9702 GCA_041497395.1 Methylomirabilia bacterium | reverse complement strand
CCAGCACCTGCAGCGGCCCGGTGAAATCGAGCTGCGTGAGATTCGGGAAGAGCACGAAGCCGATTTGCAAGTCGCTCATGGCCGTCGCTCCTTTGGAGAGGTGAATCCGTGCCGAAATGGGCTGGACGCGACGCCGCATCGACGCGCGCCGCTGGACGAAGCGGTCGGAGGTCGTCTTCGGGTTCCGGCGAACGCGCGCCCCCGCCAGGTGGGCTCAGCAGAGAGGCCCACGCCGGTGTCGAGCCTGACGCCCAGATTCGACACAGGCTCATGAGGACTGCTGTTCGCGCACCAATTCGCCGTAGAGCTCGGGCCGGCGCGTTTTCAGTTGGTAGTTCGAGTGTGCGCGCTGTCCCGCCAGTGATGCAGCCTCGAGAGTGGCCACGACCATTTCGTCACGAATCCGTTCGAGTTGCGACGACGCCAGCACCCCGCCATCGGGACCGAAGATCATCGCCGCGCCAGGATGGTGCGGCTGATTCTCATGATCTCTCGGATAGATGTCCACGTAGCCTGCGCGTCCAGCTTGATCTGTCAATACCGCAAAGCAGGCGTTTTCCTTGGCCCGCATCGCGAATGGCATGTAGGAGTCGCGCATGTAGCGTCGAGCGGCGGCCTCGCTCTCGGGGGTGTCCTGCCACCGCCTATCTCTAGACGCGTGCGGCATGAGCAGCACATCGGCCCCGAGCAGCGCAACTATTCGCGGAACCTCGGGGAACTCGTTGTCATAGCAGATCGCAATGCCGACATGGCACTGTCCGATGTCGAACACGTTGATGGTGCGTCCGCCCTTGTAGTACAGGACCTCGTCACGCGACAGGTGGAGCTTGCGTTGTTTCCCGATGTAACCGCCTGGACCAACCAGCACCTGGGTGTTGTAGACGATGTCCCGATCCTTCTCGCTGAGACCGACACAAAGAACCAGACGATGCTGTCGAGCGAGTTCAATCAACCGCTGGACGCTCGGGCCTCCGGGTACGGGCTCGGCGAGTGCCCAGGTGTTGGGCGTGCAGTGCCCATGAACCACAAGCTCCGGAAACAGGACGAGGTCAGCTCTCTCCGCAGCCGCACGCTCACACCACGTGGCGATGTCATTGAGGACTCGCTCAGGCTCGCCCAGGCGGCCATTCATGCTCACCGCTGCAACGCGCATGGATTGCATGTCCCTTCCTCTCGATTCAGGCGCCGATAGCCATGCATTCGCGTATCAACTGGGCGGCTTCTCTCGGCGCATCGAGCATCCCAGGCTCCGCCGGCGGGTGCTCGAGGATCGTGAGCGCCGCACGGCCAATCGGCCGCTTCATGTAGGGCCGGCTTTTCCGTCATGGGCGGGTGCGGCAACCTGGCTGAGCAGGCTGTAACCACGACGCTGCGACGGGGCGAGGCTAGGGCACTTGGCCGTGGTCCACCACCGGCAGGACGATCCGCGATGGCCGGGCGGCGTCGTGGAAGACCGTGTTGAGCGCGACCTGGCCCCGCGCCTCGGCGCCGGTCGGGCCGCCGGTGTTCAGGTTGCGGTCGAATCGCGGAAAGCTCGACGACGTCACCGCGACGCGGATGCGGTGGCCCTTCCGGAAGGTATTGGCGGTCGCCCAGAGGTCCACCGTCAGCTCGTAGACCCGGCCCGGCGTGAGCGGGGTCGGCTGGCTCTCTGAGTCGCGATAGCGGGCGCGGAGGATCCCGTCGCAGAGGAGGCGCGAGGTCCCGTCGGGATGGACGTCGGTCAGCCGGACGACGAAGTCGGTGTCCGGCGCTGTGGAGATGGCGTGGAGCACGCAGCGGACGTCGCCAATCACGGTCAGGTCGTGCTCCAGGGGAGGGCTCGTGTAGGTGAGGCAGCGCCCCTCGATCGGTCGCTGGTCGTAGGCCCCACCCGGGATGTTGAGCGTGGCCCCACCCAGGGTCGGGACCGGGTCGTCCGGGTCGTACCGGTATCCGTCCGCGTGCTCCGCGCCTCCCGGCGCCGCCGGCGTCAGTTGCCCACCGTCGCGGAGGTACCAGGGCGTCTCGCGCGTGCCGGGCCACGGGTAGGTGTCGGCGGTGCGCCAGCGGTTCTCGCCCATCACGAAGAGCTGGACGCGAGGCTCGTCGGGGACGGCGTTCTTGGCGCCGCGGAGCCAGTGGTCGAACCAGGGCAGCCGCATCACGTTGTAGTCCCAGATCGCTTCGCGGCCGAAATCCACCTCGCCTTGCAGGCTCTTCGCCATGTTCAGGGGGCCGTGGATCCACGGCCCGACGACGAGGCGCTGAGCGTCGCGCGCCGCCTGGGTGCGCGCCTTGGCGCGGGTGCCGACGAAGTTCTTGATCGTCCCGGCGAGGAAGATGTCGAACCAGCCCCCCAGATGCACGATCGGCGTGTCGATGTCGCCGTGACGGTGGCCGATGTTCCAGCGCCACCAGTACGGGCCGTCGTCCGGGTGGGCCAGGAACTCGTTGTACCAGTCGTCGAGCCCCTCGACGAGCGGGTTCGGGTGGAGCGGCAGCGCCCGGTGCCAGCTCGGGAGCTCCTGAAGGGCCTTCTCGAGCACCCCTTTCCGCTGTGCGTGCTCCTCCGGGCTCCGCGCCAGGCGCGCGAGGTTGTTGTGGGTCCACTTGACTGTCCACTCCACCATGAAGCCGAGCTCGAAGGCCCCGCCGTGGTAGACCCACTCCGCCCAGTAGTCCGCCGACGACTCGCGCACGTACATGGCACGGAGGTGCGGCGGGCGCGTCGGGGCTAGCCGGTACTGGGTCGCCCCGGCATACGAGCCGCCGATGGTGCCGACGTTTCCGTCGCACCACGGCTGGGCGGCGATCCACTCGACCGTGTCGTAGCCGTCGCGATTCGTGCCCCAGCCGTCGTCGTGGAAGGGGATGAAGCGGCCCTCCGAGGCGAATCGTCCCCGGACGTCCTGGATCACCACGGCGTAGCCCTGGGACGCGAAGAAGGGCGGCGCGCCCACCTGGCACTCGGGGGAGTTGTCCTTGCTGTAAGGCGTCCGCTCGAGGAGAGCCGGGAACGGCCCCTTCCCCTTCGGCAGGTAGACGTCGGCGCGGAGGACCGTCCCGTCGCGCATCGTCTGGGGCACGTCATGGCGGACGGTGAACTCCGGGCTCGCGCTGGTCATGCGTGGCTCCTGGGTGAGGGGGTCCCGGGCGTGATGGCCGTCTTGAGGCCCCGTCCGGCGGCCGCGTGGGCGAACGCTTCGGTGATGCGCTCGAGAGGATAGTGGTCCGTCACCAGGCTCGCCGCGCCGATCCGCGTCAGGAGCGGCAGCACGCGGCGGAAGGCCGTCCCGCGACCGTAGGCGCCGGTGAGCGTCAGCTCGCGGAAGTGAAAGTCGAAGAGGTCGACGGGGAGCGTGCTTCCTTTCGGGCAGACGCCGACGAGCTGCACGACGCCGCGCGGGCGCACGAGTCGCGCCGCCGCGGCTAGGAGCTCGGGCTTCCCGACCGCCTCGCAGGCGAGGTCGACCCCGCGGCCACCGGTCGCGCGGTCCACCACCCGGGCGAGGTCCTCGGCGGTGGGGTCCACCGTGAGATCGGCGCCGAGCCGCCCGGCCGCCTCGCGGCGGCTGGCGACCGGATCCGACAGGATCGCCGTCCCCGCGCCGCGCGCTTTCGCGAGCGCGAGCGTGAGGAGGCCCATGATGCCGCCCCCGATCACGACCACGATCGCGCCCCGGCGCATCCGGGCCATCTCGAGTCCCTCGAGGCAGCAGGCCGCCGGCTCCGCGAGGGCCGCCGTGGTGAGATCGAGCTCCTCCGGGAGAGCATGCACGCAGTGCCGGGGGAGCACGACCCGCTCCGCGAAGCCGCCCACGCGCACGGTCTGCTGGCACTGGCTGACACGGCCCGCGCGGCACGCCTCGCAGGCGCCGCAGCCGTAGTTCGGCTCGCAGGCGACCGCGCGCCCCACGAGGGCCCGGCTCACGCCACGACCCACCGCCAGCACGGTCCCGCTGTACTCGTGCCCCATCACCCGGGGCGGCGTCAGGGGGAAGAGCCCCTGCGTGGCGTGGATGTCGCTCCCGCAAATGCCCGCCGTGTGGACGGCGATCAGGACCTGTCCCGGCCCGGGAGTGGGCTCGGGCAGGTCATCGAGCGTGAATCGGCTCTCTCCGTGCCAGGTCGCGGCGCGCATGGTGAGCCTCCTCGTCCTAGGAACGGAGGACCTGGAGAAAGCTCCGGGCCGCGTTCACGATGAGCGGCCCGCTGACGACCAGGAGCGCCTGGTAGCCCTCGGCGAGGAGGCGCCGGCCGTCGTCGTGGTCGAGGGCCACGATCATGGCGGGCTTGCCCGCCGCACGGGTCGCCGCGTGGATCCGCGTCACCTGGGTTTGCACGCGCGGATCCTTCCAGCCGTTCGGGATGCCCATGGACATGGAGAGGTCACCGGGGCCGATCACGACCACGTCGAGGTCGGGGACCCGGACGGCGGCGTCGAGCTCCCCGAGGACCGCGTGGTTCTCGAAGATGGCGCAGCAGAGGATCTCCTCGTCCGCCTGCCGGTAGTACGCGGCCCCCGCCTGCGGCACCCCGTAGAACGCCGCGCGGGACATGGCCATGGCGCCCCGGGTTCCCCGCGTCGGATAGCGCGTCGCCTTCGCGGCGGCCTCCACCTCGGCCCGGCTCGTCACGTCGGGGACGATGACCCCGCCCGCCCCCTGGTCGAGGTACTCGAGAATCTCCGCCGCGTCGTTCTTCCGCACGCGCACCAGCGGTGTCATCCCGGTCAACTCGGCCGCGCGGATCAGCTCGCGGGCGGTCTCGACGCCGAGACCGCCGTGCTGGCCGTCGATGAACACGAAGTCGTAGCCGAGGTGGCCGAACGTCTCCACCAGCTCGGGGCTGTTGATCGTGATGAGGGCGCCGACCACACGCTGGCCGGCCCGAAGCTTGGCCTTGAGACTGTTCGGACGCACGAGTCCTCCGTCGGTGGCCCGGGGTCAGGGCCGGGCGTGGTTGGCGATGATGAAGCCGGCGATCGAGTGGCGGGAGGGGCCGTTGGGGAGCTTGTCGCAGTCGAACCAGCGGGCGTCCTCGAGCTCCTCCTTGTCGATCGCGATCTCGCCGCCGGCGTAGCGGGCGACGAAGCCGATCATGAGCTGGCTCGGGAACGGCCAGTTCTGGCTCCCGACGTACTGGATGTCGGTGACGTCGACCCCCACCTCTTCCTTGACCTCGCGGGCAACCGTGCCCTCGAGCGACTCGCCGTTGTCGACGAAGCCGGCGACCAGGGCGTAACGGCCCGGCGCCCAGCCCGCCTTCCGGGCCAGGAGAACGCGGGAGCCGTCGCGGACGAGCGTGATCACGGCCGGATGGAGGTGGGGATAGTGCTCGTAGCGGCAGCGTGGGCACTGCTTTCCCCACTCGCCGGGAATGCGCGCGGTCGGCTCGCCGCAGCGGGGGCAGTGGGCGCTGGTCGATTCCCACCAGAGGAGCTGCATGGCCATCCCGCCGAGCGAGAGGAGCTCGTCCGGGAGCCGCGTGCCCTGCATCGGCACCAGGGTCTCGCGCTGGAGGGCGGTCGGGACGGTCGCCCCCTTCGGCAGGCCCATGACCCAGCAGGGCGTGTCTCCGAGCGTGCCCAGCCAGACGGGATCGCTCAGGGCGCCGTCCAGGCCCACCGGCCGCTCGCCCTCGGGCAGGTGGAACCGGTCGCCGTCGGGGACGACGAGGAGCGCCTGATCCTGGACCAGGAGCCAGTGGCCGCGGGGTGCCGGCGGCGTGGCGCCCGTCTTCGCCGGGATGAAGTCCCCGCGGAGACAGTCCCGGTTGAAGGGGAGGTAGACCGTCAGCGGTGTCGGCCGGTGCGTCGATGGTGGCATCGGGCCGCTCAGAAGACGATCAGGCCGCGCGCCAGCGCCCCGGCCGCGAGGTCCCGGAACGCCTGGTCCGCCTCGTCGATCGAGTAGCGGCGGGTGATGAGGTCGTCCAGACGAAGCTTGCCGGCGAGGTAGAGCTCCACCAGCCGGGGAAAGTCCTCGCGGGTCCGGGCGCTCCCGTAGATCGAGCCCCGGATCACCCGCTCCTGGCTCACCAGGGGCTGGATGCTGAGCGGCACTGTTGTCCCGGTCGGCGGGACCCCGATCATGACCGCGGTCCCTCCCGGGGCGAGGGAGTCGATCGCCTGCCCCATCGCCCGCACGTCTCCCACGGCGGCGAAGGTGTAGTCGGCGCCACGCCGGGTGATGGCCCGGATGGCGGCCACCGGATCCTGCCGCGACGCGTCGACCACGTGCGTGGCACCGAGCGCCCGCGCCTGCTCGAGGCGCTGGGCCCGTACGTCGACCGCCACCAGGGGATGCGCGGTGACGAGCGCCCCGCCCTGGACCACGTTCAGCCCGACGCCGCCGACGCCGAAGACCGCCATGCTGGCGCCCGGCGGCACCTGGGCCGTGTTGATCACCGCGCCGACCCCGGTCATGACGGAGCAGCCGATCAGGGCCGCGCGGTCGAGGGGCATGTCGGGCCGGATCGGGATCGCGCTCGACTCCGCCACCACCGTGCGCGAGGCGTACGTGGCGACGTGGCCGTACTGGTAGACGGGCTTCCCGGCGAGCGACAGGCGCGTCGTGCCCTCGGGGAGCACGCCCTTTCCGGGCTGACGGTTCTCGCACAGGTTCGGCCGCCCGATGACGCAGTAGTGGCAGCGCCCGCAGGTGGGCGCCCAGGAGAGGATCACGTGGTCGCCGGCCCGGAGGTGCCGGACCCCGGGGCCCACTGTCTCGACGATTCCCGATCCCTCGTCGCCGAGCACGATGGGAAGCGGGATGCCCTGCCAGCTGCCGTCGGCGGCGTGGAGGCAGCTGTGGCAGACGCCGCTCGCCACCATGCGGACCGAGACCTCGCCCTCGCGCGGGGGCTCCACCTCGAGCTCCTCGACGCGGAGGGGCTTGCGCTGCTCGAACAGGACCGGGGCCTTCATGGTTCCGTTGGGTCTCCCTCCGGGCCGCGCCGGCGCCGGGGCCAGGATCGCGGCTGCTCAGCCCCCGTACCGGATGCGGGGCTCCAGGTAACCGTACAACAGATCGACGGCCAGGTTGAGGGCCATGAAGAGCGCCGCGATGAAGAGGATGGTGCTCTGCGTGACCGGGTAGTCCCGCTGGTAGATCGACCAGAGGACCAGGCGACCGACGCCTGGCAGCGTGAAGACCTCCTCCACGACGACCGTGCCGCCCAGCAGGATGCCGACCTGGAGCCCGACCACGGTCACCACGGGGATCATCGCGTTCTTGAGCGCGTGCTTCAGCACGACGGCCCGCCCGGCCAGTCCCTTGGCGAGCGCCGTGCGCACGTAGTCGGAGCCGAGGACGTCGAGCATGCACGAGCGCGTCGTCCTGGCCACGTTCGCGGCCGCCGCCGTGCCGAGGCACAGGGCGGGCAGGACCATGATGGTGAGATTCCGTCGCGGGTCCGCCAAGAGGTCAACCCACATGATCGGCGGCATCCAGCGGAGGTAGAGCGAGAAGAAGAGGATCAGCATCGTGCCCTGCCAGAAGACCGGAACCGACAGCCCGAGCAGGGTGCCAACCCGCGTGGCGTGGTCGATCGGCCGGTCGCGCCGGACGGCGGACAGGATCCCGGCCGCGACGCCCAGGACCAGCGCGAAAGCGACGGAGAGGACCGTCAGCTCGATCGTGACCGGGAGCCGCTCGAGGATCAGGGAGAGGACCGGCTTCCCCGTGCGCCAGGACGTGCCCAGGTCGCCCCGCAGGAGCTGGCCGAGCCAGCGCCCGTACTGGACGTACCAGGGCTGGTCCAGCCCGAAGAAGTGCTTGAGCTGGTCCACCATCTGCTGGCTCACCATCGCGTCGGCGCCGATCATCTGCTCCACGACCGTGCCCGGGATGAGGTGGAGCATGAGGAACACCAGGACCGTGAGCCCCAGGAGGGTCAGGGCCATCGAATACAGGCGGACGACCAGGTAGCGGCCCATCAGGGCGTCAGCACGGGCATCATGCCATCTTCGCCAGCTCGGCTTCCAGGCGGTCGAGATTCTGTTCGTTGGCCTCGACCGCGAACCTCTTGATCCTGTCGCACTCGGCGGCGGACTCGAAGAGCATTCGCCAGGTGATCCTGGTCCTTCCGTCCTGCTCGACGAGCGCGATCGTCAGCTGAAACTGGGGCCCCGACACGTGCCGGAGGACGATGCGCTCGGGCTCTACTACCTCAACGAACACGCTCTTGTTCTGATAGCTCGCGCCGTCGGGGCCGTGCATGACGAAGCGCCAGGTACCGCCCGGACGCAGGTCGAACTCGTGAAATGTGTTCGTGAAGCCCTTCGGCCCCCACCAGCGCGCGAGGTGACCCGGGTCGGCAAATGCCCGGAACACCCGCTCGCGTGCCGCACCGACAGCCCGCGTGGTGATGATCTCCCGGGCGGCAAGCGCCTCGGTCGGATCGACCTCGCCTGCTGGCACGACGCTCTCCTTGCGTTGGGTTTGGCGTTGGGCTGGGCGCTCGGTTGGGCAGTCGCCAGCCACTCGACTGGGTGGCGACGCGTTAGGCTGGTCGCCCCAGGCGGCCGTCAGGCATCATCCTTGTATCAAGCCGGTCTGGCTGGGAGCTACCTTGCCGCTAGAACGCGAAACGCGGGGATTCCTGCGGCGATCGCCTCGAACTCCTCGAGCGGCGCGTCCTTGTCCACCGCCAGGTGCGCCCGCGCTCCGGGCGCTCTCTTCAAGTAGGCCTTCAGCACTGGGCCGCGCTTCTCGACCGGGATCTCCTCGAGCCGGACCCGCTCGGTCCTTCCGTGACGTAGCAGCGCATGGCCGTTGGCCGCACGGAGGTTCCTGACCCACGCCACATCGGCGCCGAGCATCGACACGAGGTACCGCTGCCCGTCGACGACGGCCATCACCAGAGGGAAGGAGATCGCGCGCCCCGACCGCCGCCCCACCACCTCCAGCGTGACCAGGTGGTTCGGGGCGATGCCCAAGGCATTAACGGATGCCCAGACTCGATTGAGCGCTCGGGCCACGCCATTGGGGCGGTGCCCTCGATAGAGCCAGCGCTCGAACCTTCGGAAGGCCAAGCGAATCTCACCTCGTCCGCCCCATCTTACCGCGACAGCGTCTTCCCAAACGGGGGCAGGCTGCCCGACCATGCAGCCTTCCCCCGGCGTAGCGCGCGCGAGTGACAGGACAACCGACAGGCGCCTGTCTGCGGCCCCCAGGGGACCGGGTATTCGCCCGTCTATGCCTTATCGAGCCAGACCCGCTCGAAGCCGTAGAGGTTGGTCGTAGGGTGCTGCACCCAGCCCTTGACGTAGTTCTGGCTGAAGTCGATGTGGTCGGCCGAGAAGAGCCAGAGGTGCGGCACGTTCTCGAGGATCATGATCTGCACCTTGTCGTAGATCTCCTTGCGTCGCTTCGGATCGAACGTGCGCCGGCCCTCCTCGAGCATCCCGTCGAGGTCCGACGGGCTGGAACTGTTCCAGTTCTGCCCCTTGGTGGAGTGGAGCGCCCGGAAGAACGCGGTGTCGGGGTCGGCGTACCCCGGCGTCGTGTTCATCGTCATGTCGAAGTCCTTCGCGAGCCACCGCTTGATCCACACCGCGTACTCGACGTTCTCGATCTCGGCGTTGATCCCGATGCGCTTGAGGTTCGCCGCGACGACGGGGGCGCCGTTGACCATGGTCGGGAAGGTGGGGATGACGCACAGCTTGAAGGTGAAGCCCCCCGCCTGTCCCGCCTCGGCCATGAGCTTCTTCGCCTT
>JBGQGN010000097.1:0-9764 GCA_041497395.1 Methylomirabilia bacterium | reverse complement strand
GGCGGGCGATCTCGCTCCGTCTCGCGGGAGAGGGGGCGGACCTCGTCCTCGCCGCGCGCGAGATCGCGCCCCTCGAGGCGGTGGCCGCGGAGGCCCGGGCCCTCGGGCGGCGGACGCTCGTCGTCCCCGTCGACGTCCGGGACGAGGAGCAGGTCCGGGCCATGGTCGCGAGCGCGGCCAGGGCCTTCGACCGCATCGACGCCCTGGTGAACTGCGCGGGAGGGACGGGCCCCGTCGAGACCCCGGTCCACGAGCTCCGCGCGGAGGACTGGGACGATCTCCTCGCGATCAACCTCAAGGGCACCTTCCTGCCGACCAAGCACGTCGTGCCGGTGATGCTCCGCCAGCGCCGCGGGAAGATCGTGAACATCGCGGGGACCTCGGGGCTCCGGGGCTACAAGCTCCGCGCGGCCTACTCGTCCTCGAAGTGGGCGGTGCGCGGGTTCACGCGGACGGTCGCGCTCGAGGTCGGCCCCCACGGGATCAACGTCAACTGCGTGGCGCCGGGGATCGTGGCGGGGGAGCGCATGGACCGGCTCTGCCGCGAGAAGGCGAAGAAGCGCGGGTGGACGCCGGAGCAGGTCTACGAGGAGTACGTGCAGGAGATGGCGCTCCGCCGCGTGACGACGGCCGAGGACGTCGCGAACGCCGTGCTGTTCCTCTGCAGCGAGGAGTCGCGTAACATGACCGGACAGTGCCTGACGGTCGACGGCGGCTGGGACGTGTAGCGGAGGAGAGGATGAAGCGCACCGGGCTCACGAAGCAGGCGCCGCATCCCTGGCCCTTCTCGCACGGCGTCGTGGTCGAGGGGCCGGCGCGGCTCGTGTTCCTCGCCGGGCAGGTGGCCTTCGACCGCCACGGATCCGACCGGCAGCTCGTCGGGGTCGGCGACCCGGCGGCCCAGACCCGCCAGGCGATCGAGAACGTCCGGACGCTCCTGCGCCAGGCCGGCGGTGACCTCCAGCACGTGGTGGAGATGACCGTGTACGCGACCAGCGCGGAGCTGATGGAGCCGGCCGGCCGCGTCGCCCAGGCGTACTTCGCCGACCCGCTGCCGGCGCAGTCGTTCATCGTGGTGAAGGCGCTCGCGCGCCCGGAGCTGCTCATCGAGATCCGCGCGATCGCAGCCATCCCCCTGCCGCGCGCCCGGCGGCAGGGACGCGCACGATCCGCGGCCGGGCGCCGGCCGCGCGCGCGGCGGACCTGACCGGGCCGGCCGAGACCCGGACGCGAGGGAGGCAACATGGGACGGAAGGTGCTGGCGCCGACGGCGGACGCGAAGCCGATCGGCATGTACTCCGCCGGGTTCGCCGTGGAACCGGCGCGCCTGGTGTTCGTTTCCGGCCAGGTGGCGATGAACGCCGAGGGCCATGTGGTGGGCGAGGGCGACATCAAGGCGCAGGCGGCCCAGGTGTACCGGAACCTGGCGGCGGTCCTGGCCGAGGCGGGCTGCACGCTCCGCGACGTCGTCAAGTTCACGACGTTCCTTGTCCGGAACGCGGACTGGACGCCGTTCGCCGAATGGCGCCGGGCCGAGTACCCGAAGCTGTTTCCGGACGGTGTCTATCCGGCGAACACCGGTGTCGTGGTCGTGGAGCTTGCGCGCCCGACCCTGCTCCTCGAGGTGGAAGCCATCGCCGTGCGGCCGGGCGGGCCGGCGGTGCGGAGCCGTCGGCCGCGGGCCGGATCGGTGAGCCGCCGGGGTGGCCGAGGCCCGGGAAAGAAGACGAGCCGGGCGGGCGGGCGGCGTCGCTCCTGAGGGGTCGGCCGGCGGCGTGGTCGTCACGGTGAGGTACATCTTCGGGCTCGCGCGGGCGGCGGACGGTGGCGACGCGCTCTCGCTCGAGCTCCCGCCGGGGTCGACGGTGTTCGAAGCGCTCCGGCGGCTGGGGCTGTCGGCGCTCGAGCTGCACGCGGCCGTGAACGGCGAGTCAGCCGCCGACGGCACGGTGCTCCGGGACGGCGACGAGATGATCCTGATCCCGTCCATCCAGGGCGGGCGGGGTGAACTGGAGGCGTGGCCATGAGGCGGGGGATGGTCGTGGCGAGCGTGCTCGCGGGTCTTGGACTGGCGGGCCCGCCGGCGGGGCCGGCGGCGGCCCAGTCCCGCGTGATCGTGCCGATCGTCATCCAGACGCAACGGGCGGCGCCGGTGCCGGCGGCGCGCACGCCGTCGATCCAGGTCACCACCCGGACGGCGTCGCCCCAGCCGGGCGTGACGACGACGCGGGTCACGGTGCGGGACACCACGGGGGCCGGACGAAGCGTCGGTCTCTCGCCGGCGAGCCAGACGATGGCGACCGTCCCGGCCGGCACGCCCTCGGTCCTGGTCACGGTCGACCGGCGGCGCGGGCTGGACGGAAGCGGTGCCCCGGGCCGGACGCGGGTGACCGTCGAGGACGTCTCGCACTCGAACCGCGCCCTGGGCGGCCCCGCGCCCGTGTCGATCCAGCGGGCGGCCGGACTCGGGCAAGAGACGCTGATCATCACGAGCGAGGCGCCCATCGACGCGCCGATCGTGATCCTGGCCCCATAGCGGTGCTCCTGCCGCGCTTCGAGTATCGGCACGCGACGTCGCTGCTCCAGGCGACGACGCTCCTCGCGGAGAACCCGGTGGCCCAGGCCCTCGCGGGCGGCACCGATCTCCTGGTCGACCTCCGCGAGCGGCGGCGGCAGCCGCCCATGCTCGTCGACGTCGGCGACCTGGCCGAGCTCCGGGGGATCGAGACGGACGACGGCGTCACGCGGATCGGGGGCGGGGTGACGGTGGGCGAGCTGCTCGCCTCGCCCCTCGTCACGGCGCGCCTGCCGGCGCTTCGGGCCGCCACCCGGGACTTCGCCGACTTCCTGACGCGGAACAAGGCCACGCTCGGCGGGAACCTCGCGAACGCGAGCCCCGGCGCCGACCTCGTCGTCCCCCTCCTGGCGCTGGACGCGGCCGTGGTCCTTTCGGGCCCGGGTGGCGAGCGGACGCTCCCGCTGGACGCCTTCCTGCTCGGGCCCCGCCGGACGGCGGCGCGCCCCGGCGAGCTGATCCGGCAGGTCGTGGTGGCGCGGCACGGCGGCCGCCAGGCCTGGTACAAGCTCGGGCTGAAGCGCGGCGGCGCGATCGCGGTCGTGAGCGTCGCCACCTGGATCGCGCTGGATGCGTCCGGGCGCGTCAGCGACGCCCGGATCGCGCTCGGCGCGGTGGGGCCGCGGCCGTTCCGCCCGCGCGAGGCGGAGGCGCACCTCGTCGGCGCGCCGCTCGACCCTGAGCGCGTGGGGCGCGCGGCCGACCTGGCCGCCGCCGCCGCCCGGCCCATCACCGACGTGCGCGGCGGCGCCGACTACCGGACGGCCATGGTCCACGCGCTGGTCGCGCGCTGTCTCGGGGCGGCGGGGGGCGGCTAGCCGTGCGGTCCATCGAGCTCATGGTGAACGGCACGCGGGTCCGGACGACGGTGGAGCCGCACGAGACCCTCCTGGGCGTGCTTCGCCAGCGGCTCGCGGCGACCGAGGTCAAATCGGGCTGCGAGCGGGGCGACTGCGGCGCGTGCGCGGTCCTGCTCGACGGCCGGGCGATCAACTCGTGCCTGGCGCTGGCCGTCCAGGCGGACGGCCGCGCGGTCACGACGGTACGCGGGCTCGGGACGCCGGAGACCCCGCACCCGCTCCAGACCGCCTTCATCGAGCTGGGCGCGGCGCAGTGCGGGATCTGCATCCCGGGCATGCTGGTCACGCTCTATGCGGCCCTCCAGGCCCACCCCGACCCGAGCCGCCAGGAGATCCGCGAGGCGATCGGCGGCAACCTCTGCCGCTGCACCGGGTACCACAAGATCGTGGACGCCGCCCTCGCCGCCGCCCGCCGCCTGCTCGAGTCGCGGCCGGCCGGCGCGCCGTCATGAGTGACGGCTCGGCTGCTCCGTCGACGCCCGGCCCCGGCGGCTTCCGGATCGTCGGCCAGCGGGCGCCCCGGCCCGACGCCGCCGACAAGGTCTTCGGGCTCACGCGCTACGCCGACGACTTCTCGATGGGCGGCATGCTCCACGCGAAGGTCGTGCGTTCCCCCCGCCCCTCGGCGCGGATCGTCCGGATCGACTCGACTAAGGCCGAGGCGGTGCCCGGCGTCCGGTGCGTCCTCACGGCGCGGGACGTCCCCCACAACGTCCTCTTCAGCGACGTCCCCGGCCAGACGACGACGGTGGGCCCCCTGCGCGCGCGGACCCAGGTGCTCGCGGAGGAGGTCGTGCGCTTCCTCGGGGAGCCGGTCGCGCTCGTGGCCGCCGAGACCGAGGAGGCGGCGGAGGAGGGCGCGCGCCGGGTGACCGTCGAGTACGCGGATCTTCCCGGCGTCTTCGATCCCGAGACGGCGATGCGCCCCGACGCGCCCCGGCTCGAGCCGACGGGGAACGTCATCTCGCGCTGGAAGATCCGCAAGGGCGACGTGGAGGCGGGCTTCCGCGAGGCCGACGTCGTCGTCGAGCGGAGCTACCGGACGCCGTTCGTCGACCACGCCTTCATCGAGCCCGAGGCCGGCGTCGCCTGGCTCGACGAGAACGGCGTGATCACGATCCGCGTGGCGACCCAGGTCATCGAGCACTTCCGCGACGTCGCCAACGTGCTGGGGCTTCCCCACTCCCGGGTCCGGATCATCGCGCCGTACATCGGCGGCGGCTTCGGGGGCAAGGAGGACGTCACGGTCGAGGTGTTCCTCGGGCTCCTGGTCTGGAAGACCACGCGGCCGATCAGGCTCTGCTACTCGCGCGAGGAGTCGATCATCTCGCCGACCAAGCGGCACCCGTTCATCATGCGGTACAAGCACGGCGCCCGCCGGGACGGCACGCTCGTCGCGGTCGAGGTCGAGCTCATCTCCGACGCCGGCGCCTACGCGTACCTGTCGCCGCTGACCCTCCTCTACGGCATGGTCCACGCCGCGGGGCCGTACCGCATCCCCCACGTCAAGGTCGACGGGGTGTCGGTCCTGACGAACAACCCGCCGACCTCCGCCTTCCGGGGCTTCGGCTCGGCGCAGCCGGCGTTCGCCTACGAGAGCCAGATGGACGAGCTGGCCCGGGCCCTCGGCCTGGATCCCCTCGCCGTCCGCGAGCGGAACTACCTCCGGAAGGGCGAGCGGCTGGCCTCGGGACAGGAGCTCGAGACGGCGGTGTGGCTGCCCGAAACGGCCCGCCGCGCCTGGGACGCCCTCGGCCCTCCCCGCGCGCCCTCGGCTCCCGGCAAGCGCGTGGGGCGGGGTATCGCGTCGGCGCTCACGTCCTACGGGCGGATCGTCTGGCTCCACGACTGGGCGAGCGCGTGGGTGGAGCTCCAGATGGACGGCACGGTCCTGGTCCGGACCGGCGTCCCCGACATCGGCGGCGGCCAGGCGGCCTCGCTGGTGCAGATCACGGCGGAGCTCCTGGGCGTGCCCCAGTCGGACATCGCCATCCACATCGGCGACTCGGCGCTCACGCCGCTCGCGGGCACCACCACCGCGACCCGGCAGCTCTACATGTCGGGCTCCGCGGTGCACAAGGCGGCGAGCGAGCTCCGTGCGACGCTCATCACCCAGGCGGCGGACCTCCTCGCCGCGTCCCCGGACGCCGTGGAGCTGGCCGACGGGGCGGCGGTGCTGCGCGACGCGCCCGATCGGCAGGTGGCATTCCGGGAGCTGGCGGTGGCTTGCGCGCGCGCGCATCGGCCGCGATCGGCGTTCGCCATCTACCAGGCGCCGGCGGGGCAGGTGATGGATTTCGAGACCGGGCAGGGGAAGGTGTTCCCGGACTTCACCTTCGGCTCGCAGGCGGCCGATGTCGAGGTCGACGAGGCGACGGGGGAGGTCGCGGTGCTGGCGCTTGCGGCGTGCTACGACGTGGGCCGCGCCATCAACCTGAACTCGGTCGAGGGTCAGATGGAGGGCGGCGCCGCGATGGGTCTCGGCTACGCGCTCCTCGAGGAGGATCGGGTGGCGGAGGGAGTGACCCTCACGCCCAACCTCATGACCTACCTCATCCCGACGGCGCTCGACGTCCCCGACGTGACCACGATCGTCCTCGAGTCCGGCGAGGGCATGGGCCCCTGGGGCGCTCGCGGGATCGGCGAGCCCGCGATGGTCCCGACCGCGCCTGCGATTGCCAACGCCGTCCGTGACGCGGTCGGCGTGCGCCTGACGCGCCTGCCGATCACGCCCGAGCGCCTCTGGCGGGCGATGCAGGACGCCCGGCCGTCCTGACCGGCCGGCCCCAGATCGCGGACGTGCCCGGCTGATGGCGGCGACCCTGCGGGGGTCGCTCGGAGTGGCGGCCGCGTCGCCCCTCATGGCAGTCCTCCGCCCGCTCCTGCCGCTCTTCGTCGTCGACGTCCTCACGGCCTTCACCGTCGGGATGGTGCCGCCGCTCCTGCCGCTGCTCGCCGACGAGTGGCAGCTGTCGCCGCTCCAGGCCGGGCTCGTCAACACGGTCTACGCGCTCGGCCGCCTCGGGACCAGCTATCCGGCGAGCACGCTGCGCGCCCGTCACGGCACGCGTCGGGTGGTCTTCCTCGGTCTCGCGCTCCTGGTGACGAGCGTGGTGGCCTGCGGGCTGGCGCCGGGGTTCCTCGCCTTCCTGCTGGCCCGCCTCGTCATGGGCGTCGGCGCCTCGGCCGCGTTCCTCGCGATCTTCGCCGAGCTCCTCGAGACCGCGCCGGCCGCGTGGCGGGGCCGGCTCACGAACCTGTTCGAGGGCATGGCGATCCTGAGCCTCGGGATCGGGAGCACGCTGGGGGCCTGGGTCGCGGGCCAGGTGGGCTGGCGGTGGGTGTTCGTGGGCGCCGGGCCGGTGCTCCTCCTCTGCGGGCTCGTGTGGCGCGCGCTCGGGGCCGCGGCTGGCCGTCACGCGGTCGAGGCCGCGGTGGCGGATCAGCCCGACCGTCGCCTCGCCCATCGCCGCCTCCTGCCGGTGTACGCCGCGAGCCTGAGCCTGTCGATGACGTGGGCGGGCCTCTTCGCGACGATGGCACCGCTCCTCGGTCACGCGCGGTACGGGCTCGGCTCGGGCCCCCTCGGTCTCGCGCTCAGCGCCGGGTACGCGGCGGAGCTGGCGGGGCTCCTCGGGGTCGGGCTCGTCATCGACCGGATCCGCCGGGAGCCCGTCTTCTTCGTGGGGGCCGGGGCGGTGGCGGCTGGCGGCCTGGTCCTGGCGGCCGGCACGCATTCCGCCGTCTTCGTCCTCGGGCTCGTCCTGGTTGGCGGCGGGTTCGCGGTATGGATGGTGCCGGCCATCGTGCTGGCCGACCGCGTCGGCACCCCCATGCCCCCGGGGTACTTCGCCGTCTACCGGATCGCCATGGACTCGGGGATGATCGTCGGGCCGCTCGCGCTCGGCGCCGTGGCCGATCTCCTCGGCGCTCGCGTGGCCGTCGGGAGCGCCGGGTTCGCGCTGGTCGCTGGCGCGGTGGCGCTCACGCTCGGGCGGCGCTGACGCCGAGTGCTATACTCCCGCGGGTGAAGGCCGGTCTCGTCGTCCTCGCGGTCGTCGCGCTCGCGGTCATCGTCGCCCTCGGATGGTTCGTCTCGATCAGCAACGACCTCGTCGCGCGCGAGCAGGCGGTCCGCGAGGCGTGGGCGCAGGTCCAGAACGTCTACCAGCGCCGGGCCGACCTGATCCCGAACCTCGTGGAGACCGTCAAGGGATTCGCCGCCCAGGAACGGGCCGTCCTGGAGGAGGTCACCCGCGCCCGCGCGAGCGTCGCGGGGATGCAGGTCACGCCCGAGATCCTGCGGGATCCGGAAGCCCTCCGGAAGTTCCAGGAGGCGCAGGCTCAGCTGGGCGGCGCGCTCGGCCGGCTGCTGGCCGTCGTCGAGCGCTATCCCGACCTCAAATCGAACCAGAACTTCCTGGCGCTGCAGAGCCAGCTCGAGGGGACCGAGAACCGGATCGCGGTCGAGCGCCGCCGCTACAACGAGGCCGTGCGCGAGTACAACACCGCGATCCGGCGCTTCCCGGGGAGTCTCGTCGCCTCGCTCCGGGGCTTCCCGGAGCGGCCCTACTTCGAGGCGACGGCGGGCAGCGAGGCGCCCCCGGCGATCAAGTTCTGACCGGGGCCCGCGGCGTCCCGCGCCGGGCCGCAACGACGCGCGAGTTTGACAGGGGTGACCCCCTCCGCTAGCATTTTGATGCGGTAATCCTTCGATGAAACCCCGGATCCGTCAGCAAGCCCGGTTCTCCGCCCTCTACATCGCGGGCGCGGTGATCGTGCTGATCTTCCTCCAGAGCTGGCTGCTCACGCCCCAGGCGCAGGAGATCCCCATCAGCCGGCTGGTGGAGTGGGTCCGCGAGGAGCGGGTCGCGCGCGTCTCCTTCGGCGAGCGGGAGATCCGGGGCGTCCTCAAGGAGCCGATGGCCGATGTGCCGGCTCCGGCGCCCCAGTGGCTCGCTCGCCTGACCGGGTGGACGCCGGGGGTCCTCTTCGTGGCCGTGCGCATCCCCGGCGCCGACGACGCGGCGCTCCTGCGCGAGCTCGAGGCCCACAAGGTCGAGTTCTCCGGCCGGATCGAGTCCACCCTGGTCCGGGATCTGATCTTCGGCTGGCTCCTTCCGATCGGCGTGATGGCGGGGATCTGGATCTTCCTCATGCGGCGCATGGGCGGCGGCCCGACCCAGGCGCTCACTTTCGGGCGCTCCAAGGTCAAGATCTACGACCGCAAGGAGCTCAAGACGACCTTCGCCGACGTCGCGGGCGTCGACGAGGCGAGGGCGGAGCTCGTGGAGGTCGTCGATTTCCTGCGCAATCCGCAGAAGTACCAGCGGCTGGGTGGCCGCATCCCGAAGGGCGTCCTGATCGTCGGGCCGCCGGGCAGCGGCAAGACGCTCCTGGCGCGCGCGGTGGCGGGCGAGGCCGACGTGCCGTTCTTCTTCCTGTCGGGCTCGGAGTTCGTCGAGATGTTCGTCGGCGTCGGGGCGGCCCGCGTGCGGGATCTCTTCGAGCAGGCCAAGGAGAAGGCGCCCTGCATCGTCTTCATCGACGAGCTGGACGCCATCGGCAAGAGCCGCGCCGGCGCGACCGGCTTCGTCGGGGGCCACGACGAGCGCGAGCAGACGCTCAACCAGCTCCTGGTCGAGATGGATGGATTCGACTCCTCCAAGGGCGTCATCATCATGGCGGCCACGAACCGGCCCGAGGTCCTGGACGCGGCGCTCCTCCGGGCCGGGCGCTTCGACCGTCAGGTGGTCGTGGATCCGCCGGACGTCCGAGGCCGGGAGGCGATCCTGCGGGTCCACGCGCGCCACGTCCGGCTCGCCCCGGAGGTGAGCCTCCAGGTCATCGCGGCGCGGACCCCGGGATTCGCCGGAGCCGACCTCGCGAACATCTTGAACGAGGCGGCCCTCCTCGCCGCCCGCAAGGGCAAGGAGGCCGTCGAGCAGGCGGACCTCGAGGAGGCGATCGACCGCGTGGTCGCCGGGATGGAGCGCCGGAGCCGCGTGCTCTCCGAGACCGAGCGCGACATCGTCGCGCATCACGAGATGGGCCACGCGCTCGTGGCGTCCTCGGTGCCCCACGCCGATCCCGTGCACAAGGTGTCGATCATCCCGCGCGGGGTGGCGGCGCTCGGCATCACCTACCAGCTGCCCACGGAGGACCGGCACATCCTGCGCCAGAGCGAGCTCGAGGACCGGATCGCCGTGATGCTCGGCGGCCACGCCGCGGAGGAGCTCGTGTACGGCGAGCTCTCCACTGGGGCGCACAACGACCTCGAGCGAGCCACGTCGGTCGCCCGGGCCATGGTGATGCGGTACGGAATGTCG